>JALQUQ010000100.1 GCA_023263735.1 Paracoccaceae bacterium
GATCGATCAAGAACAGATCGGCGCCCAGATAATAGACCAGCACCAGCATGGAAAAGCCCGACATCCAGGTCGCATAGCTTTCCCATTTGAACCAGGTCAGATGTTCGGGCAGGCGTTCGGGCGCAACCATGTATTTGGTAATATGGTAAAATCCGCCGCCATGAACCTGCCATTCTTCGCCATGGGCCAAGGCGGGCATGCCGGGCACCTGACGCAAACCCAGATCCAGCGCGATGAAATAGAACGAAGAGCCGATCCATGCGATTGCCGTGATCACATGGGTCCACCGCGCCGCGATTTCGACCCATTCCCACAACACGACCCAATCATACATGTCCCAGCTCCTTTGACCCGTTTTTTGTCACAGGCTATCGGTTTCATCGGACAATGCAATTGGTCTGAACCGTCGAGGGCACGGGGGCACGGCCTGCCCCCGCAATTGCCCAAGATTCAGCCGCTACTTGATGCGCTGCCCGTTGAACAGGATCTGGCCATCTTCCTTGGCCTCAATCGACGAGACCAACTCTTCGGGATTGACGCCCGGTTTCGCAATCATCGCCAACCCAAACCGAAGCGCGGATTCCTGATCCGGCGGGATCAATCCGATGGAAATCAGGTTGTCGATCAATTGGTTCAGCCCGGTCGCCTTGATCTCGGCCGAACCGATGGGCGTGGGCGGTGGCGCGCCGGGCGACAAGAACGCCCCTTTCAACGCAAAATCGCCGACGCCATCCAGTGTGGCCCCGCCAAAGCTCAGGAAAAGTTTGCTGATCGTGGCCGCCGTCACCTCGGGCGGTGTGCGCGAGGGCCGACCCTCTTCGTCGGCGGCTATCTCTTCAAGCAGATCCATTTTGACATCGGCCTTGAGATCAAGGTCAAGGTTGATGGGCCCCCGCGTGATCACCTGACCGGGATCAAACATCGACCACGCCCCTTCAGAGAAATCCAGATCCTCGATCTTGGCCGACACATGCATCCGGCCACCCGTTGGCGCGACGACCGGAACCGCCACCCCTTCGGACAGCGACGCAACGCTGAACGTCACCGGTTCGGGCAGCAGGGGCGTTGACACATCCCCCGACAGCGCCGTGGCCGAAACGTCGATGGCGGCGGTATCCGCGTTCAGGATCATGCTGATCTTGGTGCTGTCCACCTTGTAATTCACAGCGAAATCAGCGCCGCCGCCTTTGCTTTCCACCCGCGCCCAGGCCGCGGCCCCCGACCCTTCGACCAAAAGCCCAAGCCCCTTGCGCACAGCCTCGTCAAAGGCTTTCGGATTTTCCAGACTGGCCAGCGTCAGCCCCGCGGGCACGGTCAGCCCCAGCATCAATTGCAGATCGTCGCCTTCCTGATTGCTGATCTGTTCAACGCCCTGCCCGGCAACGGCATTCGACGACCCAGCCGTGTAGTGACCGACACGCGCATCCAGCAGATAACCGGTTTCCGCCGCCGAAAGCCGCGCCGCCAAATCGCTGATCTGATAGGTAAAGCTGGTGCTGCCCCCGCCCTGAACCAGCCCCTGCACATCAAAGCGCCCGGCCTTGATGTCATAGCTTCGCCCCTTGTCATCCTCGGCCACGTCGATGGTCAGGGCGTCGTGATCAATGCTGAAATTCGCCGGCGCACCGGCCCCTTCATCGATCCCAAAGGTGCCGGGATAGACGGTGACCGATCCGTCTTCCCGCTCAACCAACGTCACCTCGGTCAGGGTGACCTTGCCAAAGCCGCCGGGGGCGGACAAAGCCACGTCTTTGTAAAGCGTCTGACGCTCCCCCTCGACAATCGTACCGGCCTGAAGCGCCAAGCCCGCAAATTGGGCGGCGCCCTGCATCTCTTTCCAAAGATCATCAGCCGTCAGCGCGCTGGCCGCGGTCGAGGCCAAAAGGGCCGCCGTGAGGGTTGATGCAGAAAGTGCTTTAACAAAAATCATATCGCCTCCAAAATGCCTAGGCTTCAGGCATGAATGGAACAGCCTTCTCCATGATAAAGCAAGGTAATGTTTCTCTCCCCTTTCGGGCATCAACGCGGGGAATAGCAGATAATTCCCCTAGTTTTCTGTAATTGCTGTCGCTTTTTCCGCGGGGACCCTCACACTTGACCCATGACCCGGTCCATCCATTGCCACTCGTGGCCGGTTCGGGGCTACAGTTCGACCTTTTGCCCGGGTCCGGCCCCGATCTTGTCGTCAGTTTCGCCAGTATTGGCAGCGATCGCAGCCGCCCCCCCGCCTATGAATTCTGGAACGCCGCGCAGGCCGGGGGAACCAGGTCGGTGCTGTTCGTGACCGATGCCCGGCGCCAATGGGGCAATACCCCCGACTTTGCCCCCCTGCTGCAAAGGGCGCTGCATTTGGCACAATCGCGCCAAAATTTTCAGCGCATTCTTTACCTTGGCCAGTCCATGGGGGGATTTGTGGCGCTGGCTGGGGCACAAATCGCGCCGCCAACGGCCATTTTGGCGATCTCACCGCAGTTCAGCATCTGCCCGACGGTGATGCCCAAAGAATCGCGTTGGGCCGATTGGACCGCGCAAATCCCGGCTCATCGGTTCCCATCGGTGCCCCTGCCCGAAGGGCCGCGCCGGGTCATCCTGCATGGGCTTTGCGATGACCGCGATCAGGCGCAGGCCTTTCCCCGCATGGCCAATTGCGACCATTACCTGTTTCCCCGGCTTGGCCATTCCGACCTTGCCCGCCATCTGAAAACCCAAAGCCTGCTGCCCGCGCTGATCGATGCCACCCTAGACGGCGATCGCCGCCGCATGGGGCGTTTGATCGCCACGGCGGGCGGAGAGCGGCGCAAGACCGATCAACTGCCGCGATAGGTCGAATAGCCAAAGGGCGACAGCAACAGCGGCACATGGTAATGCTGCGCGGCATCCGGAATTCCAAATCGGATCGGAATCTCATCCAGAAACAACAGCCCCTGCCGCGCCGGATCGCAGCGCCGCAGATAATCGCCCGCCGCAAAGACCAGTTCATAGACGCCCGGCTTGATCGTCTCCGCGCTCAGCAACGGGGCATCGGTGCGCCCATCGGCATTGGTCATGCCGCGCGCAACCAAGGTCCGCTGCCCGTTCTCGATCAGAAAAAGCGCGATCGTGATCCCTTCGGCGGGCTTGCCCAACGCGGTATCCAGAACATGTGTCGAAAGACGGCCCATCGGTGATCCTTTTCCTTGCACTTCCCGTCTCCGCAGCATGAAACTGATCTGGGGCGAACGGCAAGTGCTTTGCAGTTGGCCGCTTCAAGTTGTGCAAGCGATATGAGGAAGACGTGAACCGATACCCCCGAGATTTTCGCGGCCATGGCCCAAATCCTCCGGATGCCAAATGGCCCAACGGCGCAAAGATCGCCATCTCGATCGTCCTGAATTATGAAGAGGGCGGCGAAAACAACCTCTTGCACGGCGACGCTCAGTCCGAGGCGTTTCTGTCTGACATCGCAGGTGCCGCGCCTTGGCCGGGGCAGCGTCACTGGAACATGGAATCGATCTATGATTACGGCGCGCGCGCAGGGTTCTGGCGCCTGCATCGCCTGTTTCAAAAGATGGACATCCCCGTCACGATCTATGGTGTGACCTCGGCCTTGGCGCGCAACCCCGAACAGGTGGCCGCGATGAAAGAGGCGGGCTGGGAAATCGCCAGCCACGGCCTGAAATGGGTCGATCATCGTGACATGCCCGCCGAGGAAGAGGCCCGCCAGATCGCCGAAAGCTTTCGCCTGCATACCGAAGTGGTGGGCGAGCCCCCCCGCGGTTGGTACACGGGCCGCTGTTCGATGAACACGGTCAGGCTGACTGCCGAAACGCATCGGCTGGATTGGATCTCGGATACCTATGACGATGATCTTCCCTATTGGCTAGAGGTCGGATCGCACGACCAACTGGTCATTCCCTATACGCTAGAAGCCAACGACATGCGCTTTGCCACCGCCCCCGGATACATCACGGGCGAGCAGTTCTTTTCCTATCTGAAAGACAGCTTCGACACCCTTTATGCCGAGGGACAAGACGGGCGCGCCAAGATGTTCTCGATCGGCCTGCACAACCGCCTGATCGGGCGCCCGGGCAAGATCGCGGGTTTGATGCGCTTTCTTGACTATGCAAAATCCCACAATTCGGTCTGGTTCGCCCGGCGGATCGACATCGCCGAACATTGGCGAAAAACCCATCCGCACAAGCGGTTTGAACGTCCTTCTCAGATGACGCGTGACCGCTTTGTCGAGCGGTTTGGTGGCATTTTCGAACATTCGCCCTGGATTGCCGAGCGGGCTTGGGATCTGGAACTTGGGCCCGCCCATGACAGCGCAACCGGTGTGCACAGCGCGCTGACACGGGCGTTCCGGTCGGCATCGCCCGAGGAACGGCTGGGCGTTTTGCGGGCGCATCCGGATTTGGCGGGCAAGCTTGCGCAGGCGAAACGGTTGACCAGCGCCTCGACGGCCGAGCAGTCGAGTGCCGCCCTTGACCAACTGACCGATGCCGAGCGGGAAACCTTTCAATCGCTGAACGCCGCATATCAGACCATCCACGGCTTTCCCTTCATCATTGCGGTGCGGGACAATACAAAGGCGTCGATCCTTGCGGCGTTTCAACGCCGCCTCGACAACGACAGCGCCACCGAACGCGAAACGGCATGTCGTCAGGTTGAACGGATCGCGGAACTTCGGCTCAAGGATATGCTGCCATGACCTCGTATTACGCACCGCCCGGCGGGCTTCCCCCGCAGACCAGTCTGATGACGCAACGCGCGGTGTTCACCAACAGCTACTGCTTTATCCCCGCAGGATGCTTTTCCGATATCGTGACCAGTTATCTGCCCCATTGGGAAAAAACCCGGATGTGGCTGATCGCGCGACCGATGTCCGGCTTTTCGGAAACCTTCAGCCAATATGTGATGGAGGTCGAGCCCGGCGGCGGGTCTGACCTGCCCGATCCCGATCCGCTGGCGCAGCATGTCTTGTTCCTGACCGGCGGTCTGATCACCCTGACGATCGACGGGCAGGGTTATGAACTGGACACGGGCGGCTATGCCTATATTCCGGCGGGCGCCACATGGACGCTTTTGGCCGAAGGGGCCACCCCCGCCCGCTTCCATTGGGTACGCAAACACTTTCAACCGGTTGCGGGCCTTGCCAAGCCCGAGGCTTTTGTGACGAATGACCGCGACGTCGCGCCGATTGCGATGCCCGACACCAATGGCGCATGGGCCACGACCCGCTTTGTCGACCCGAAAGACCTGCGCCATGACATGCATGTCAACATCGTGACCTTTCAACCGGGCGGCACGATCCCGTTTGAGGAAACCCATGTGATGGAACACGGGCTTTACGTGTTGCAGGGCAAGGCGGTCTACAAGCTCAATCAGGATTGGGTCGAGGTCGAGGCGGGCGATTTCATGTGGTTGCGCGCCTATTGCCCGCAGGCTTGCTATGCCGCCGGGCCGGGGCCCTTCCGCTATCTGCTGTACAAAGACGTCAATCGGCACGCGACGTTGGGTGGGGTCTTGCACCGGTGACCGACACGATCCTTTCCCCGATCCCCCTGACACCGCAGGATTTCGCCCCATACGGCGATGTCCTTGCGGCCGAGGGCGACCATGTGATGATCAACGAGGGCTGGTGCAAAAGGTTCCACGACCGGGCGCGCCTTGAAACAGACGACGCGGGGCGCGCGGGAATTTCGATCTTTCACGCCCAGCCCCGGCACTTTCCCTATCGGTTTGACCTGATCGAGCGGCATCCCCTTGGCTCACAAGCGTTTTTGCCGATGACGCAACATCCGTTCCTTGTCATCGTTGCCGCCGAGGCCGGGGCGCGGCCGGTTGCCTTTCTGACCAATGGGCGTCAGGGCATCAACCTGCACCGCGGCACGTGGCATGGCGTTCTGACACCGCTGGCCGAACCCGGGCTTTTTGCCGTGGTTGATCGCATCGGAACCGGCGTCAATCTGGAAGAATACCGCTATGCCCAGCCGTGGACGGTGGTGGATCAGGGGGCAAGGTCGTAGGTCACCCATTTCGTCTTGACCGCCAGACGGTCATAGACCTTGCGGGCGCGGGCGTTGTCTTCTGCGGTGATCCAGCGAACAACGCTCCACCCGTTTTTGCGTGCCTCTTGTCGTATGGCAAGGATCAGGGCATCCGCCGCCCCGCTTCCACGGGCCGCCGGATCGACAAACAGGTCATCCAGATAAACCCCGGTCGTGGCCGACAGCGGGCGTGAAAACGGCCGGTAATGCGCAAGCCCGATCAACTGGCCCGCGCGTTCCGCCACAAAACCTTTGACCGGGTGGGCCGGATCGTTCAGCCATGCCCAGACGGTGGCCCGCATTGCCTCGGTTTGGGTGACGCCATAGAATTCGGCATATCCGGCATAAAGCGGGGCCCAGCCGGCGTGGTCGGCCAAGGTTGTCGCGCGCACTGTCACCATCAGATCGACTCCGCTTTTTCCTGCATTTTCATGGCCATATCCAACATGCGGTTGGAAAAGCCCCATTCGTTGTCGTACCAGCCAAACACCCGCACCAAGCCACCTGCCGTCACCCGCGTTTCCGGCAGGGCCATGACAATGCTTTCAGGTCTGGCCCGCAAATCCGTTGACACCAGCGGACGGTCGGTCGTTCCGATCACCCCGTTTGCCGATGACAAACAGGCATTGACCTCTGCAAGAGTGGGGGATTGATCCAGCGTCACCGTCAGATCGACACAGGACACGCTGGCCACGGGAACCCGGAGGGCCGCCCCTTCGATCCGCCCCGCCAATTCGGGCAAGACATGATCCACCAACCGCGAGGCCGAGGTCGTCGTTGGCACGATCGACAGGGCCGCCGCCCGCGACCGCGCGAAATCGGGGCCCGGGGCATCAATCGTCGGCTGACTGCTGGTGTAGCAGTGCACCGTCGTCATCCACCCGTTCCTAAGGCCAAAGCATTCATGCAGCCGACGGGCCAAAGGCGCCAGCGCATTGGTGGTGCAACTGGCGTTCGAGATGATCTTTTGCTGGCCCAGAACGGCGTCATTGGCACCAATCACCACGGTCGCCTCGGCAATCTTGGACGGACCTGAAATCAGCACCTGCCGCGCCCCGGCGTGCAAACCTTCGGCCATCGCCGCGGCCTGATCGCCCCGCCCTGTGCATTCCATCACCACATCGACGCTCGACAAATCCAACTCGGTCAGATGCCGGGCCGAGGTCAGGGGCAAAGCGCGATCCCCGATGATCAACTTGCCCGCCTCCAGCCGCACGGGCTGTGGCCAGACGCCAAAGGTGCTGTCAAATTCGAACAGATATGCCGCCATTTCGGGGCTAGCGATGTCGTTGATCCCCACAATTTCCAACATCGGCCACGTGGATGGCGTGCGAAGCCAAGCCCGCAGGACACTTCGACCGATCCGCCCGAAACCGTTGATGAAAACGCGCATCGCCACCTCCTGATCCGCGCAGGTTCATCACGCGTTTGATCAAATGGCAAGGATGGCTTTGTTCGGGTTACAAGGTTTCCCAACGAAAAAGGCCCTTGGAAAAGGGCCTTTCTTGTCAGTCGGTAAAGCGATTGTCGCGGGGGAAGCCACGGGGGGCCATTTTTCCGGTTCCGGCCCGCCCGCCCAACCATTCGGTCAGATCGGCCTCGGTCCGTGTCCGCCCTGCCGGGTCTTTCCACGTCAGCCCGTTCGCCAGATCAAAGGTCGTCAGGTCCGACAGGCCGCCGTCCTTGTACTTTTGCAACCGCACGCCCTTGCCCTTGGCCATTTCGGGCAGGTCCGCCACGGGGAAGACCAGCAATTTGCGGTTTTCGCCCACCACGGCAACATGATCGCCCCGGATATGGCGGACAGCGGCCGTGGTCACCCCGTCGCGCACCGTCAGCACCTGCTTGCCCGCCTTGGTCTGGGCCAGAACCTCGTCGCTGGGCACGACAAACCCGTCCCCCGCAGTGGATGCGACGATCAGTTTCTCTCCGGCCTTGAAGATCATCAGATCGACGATTTCGGAATCGTTCGGCAGATCGACCATCAGGCGCACAGGTTCGCCCATGCCCCGGCCCCCGGGCAGGTTTGCGCCCAACAGCGTATAGAACCGGCCATTCGCTGCAATCAGCAGGATCTTGTCGGTCGTCTCGGCATGAAGGGCAAAGCGCGGGCCATCGCCATCCTTGAATTTCTGCTCGGCAGTCAGATCGACATGGCCCTTCATCGCGCGGATCCAGCCCATCTTGGAACAGATCACCGTGATCGGCTCGCGTTCGATCATCGCCTCGAACGGCACGTCTTCGACCGTTCCAGCATCGGCAAACAGCGTCCGGCGGTCCCCAAGGGCGGTTCCTTTGCCAAACTGCTTGCGAATGACCTCCAATTCGGAACTGATGCGCTGCCATTGCAGGGCATCACTTGCCAAAAGGTCCACCAGCCCCGACCGTTCGGCGCGCAGGGCGTCGCGTTCGCGGACCAGTTCCATCTCTTCCAGACGGCGGAGCGACCGCAGGCGCATGTTGAGGATCGCCTCGGCCTGCACCTCGGACAGCTCGCCCTCGCCACTGGCGGGCAGCGGCGAGACATAATCACGCTCGGACGGAGCGCGGGCGCGTTTGACCGACCAGTCCTCGGACATGAGGGCGGCCTTGGGATCGTCGTCATAGCGGATGATGTCGATCACCCGATCCAGATTCAGAAAGGCGATGATAAAGCCGTCAAGCACCTCAAGCCGGTGGTCAATCTTTTCCATCCGATGCGTGCTGCGGCGGCG
>JALQUQ010000101.1 GCA_023263735.1 Paracoccaceae bacterium
ACCCATCTGGAAAGTGCCTGCCCCGCCGCCCATCGTGAGGCGCAGATGGCAGGGCTGATCCGGATGATTGACCAGAGTTTTCCCGGGCTTCCCGTGGTGATCGGCGGCGATCTGAACACCGGCAATCATGCGGGGGGCGACTGGCGCGGCGAAGGGCTGTTCGTGGTTGCGCGCAGCGCTGGTTTCACCGCACATGGCGGGCCAGAAGAGACGCCGACCACGCGGCCCAGCCTGCTGACCCGCTTCCCCGATCGCGCGATGAAACTCGACTGGTTTTTGACACGCGGGCTGATCTTGGGGGAAACGACGATCCATTCATCGCTTGGCCCCGACGGCACCCCCCTCTCCGATCATGATCGGATCGAAACCACGATCCTTGGCTTTGCCTCTTGATCTGCGAGCCCATTGACCGATTACCCCCGCGCAACCATGGTGCGGATCATCGGCCCCAAGACCGCCGCCAATTCGCGATGGACCGCAGGCCCGTGCATCAGTTCGGCCGCGGGCCGCTCCATCGCGCCCAGCACCATCCCTTCGGTCCCGGCTTGACGGGCATCGGCGCTGGCGACGAATTCAAGATACCCCTCGGCACCGCCGCGAACGGCTGCCAGCATTTCGGCATCGACAAGCAAGGGCTCTGACGAAAGCCGCGCCCGTCGTTCCGGTTCTGGGGGAGGCGCGCTCCCCATCCAGACCAAAAGCACGGGGCACCGCAGCCGCGCCAGCAAAGCCCGCATGCGCAAGACCCAAGCCGACCGCAACTCTTCGGCCACCACCTCGAACCGATCCACCGAGGCCGCCTGCAATGCCCCCAACATGTGGCGGGTAAAGTGAAACTCGGTAAAATCAATCGTTTCAAACATCCGCTGCAACAGCGGCGTAGGATGCAAGAACCGGTCGTTCCGACGCGGATGAACGGCGTAGAACCGATTGCTCAGATTCTGCGCGCCCATGACCTGCACCACCGCAACCCGGGCCGCCGAAGCGACGGCCAGAATGTCGGGATCTTTCAGATACGCATCCAGACCCGCGTTCTGCAGGCCAAGGTTCACCAGTGAAAGCCCCTGCCCCACCTCAACCAAGGTGGGATAAGGATCTGCGATATAACGCCCATAGGTTTCCGTTCCCCCAAGAACCGAAACATAGGGCAAGCTCAGATCGCGTCGGGGGCCCCGAAACACCAAACGCGACGCGCCATAACGGCACGGAAAATAGTCCAGCGCCCCGTCACCGGGGGGTTCAAATGTCATCACACCCACCAATTTGTCTTACACCCAAGTCGGATGCTGCGTGATTCCCATTACCAAACGGCTAAATTCCGCATTTGCATCAATTGCCCTTTGCCGCCCTTGCCCGACCGCCGGGTGACGCATAAGGTTGCCGGGTCAGAAACACGGAGACGACCGATGGAAATCCACAAGGTTGGCGTAGTTGGGGCCGGGCAAATGGGCAACGGCATTGCCCATGTCTTTGCTTTGGCTGGATTTCATGTCGTGATGAACGATATCAGCGCCGACAGCCTGACCAAGGCGATCACCACCATTGACCGCAACATCGAACGTCAGGTGTCGCGCGGCAAGGTGACGGCCGAGGACAAGGCCGCCGCGATGGCCCGCATTTCCACCACGCTTTCCTTGTCGGAACTGGGCACCACCGATCTGATCATCGAGGCGGCCACGGAAAAAGAGTCGGTCAAACAGCGGATTTTTGACGACCTTCTCCCGCATCTTTTGCCCCATACGATCCTGACCTCGAACACCTCGTCGATTTCGATCACCCGTCTGGCCAGCCGCACCGATCGCCCAGAAAAATTCATGGGCTTTCACTTCATGAACCCGGTGCCCGTCATGCAACTGGTTGAACTGATCCGGGGCATCGCGACCGATCAGGAAACCTATTCCACCCTGCACGGCGTTGTGCAAAAGCTGGGCAAAACCGCCGCCAGCGCCGAAGATTTCCCCGCCTTCATCGTGAACCGCATCCTGATGCCCATGATCAACGAGGCAGTCTACACGCTGTATGAAGGCGTGGGTTCGGTGAAATCCATCGATGAATCGCTCAAATTGGGGGCAAATCACCCCATGGGCCCGCTCGAACTCGCCGATTTCATCGGGCTAGATACCTGTCTGGCCATCATGAACGTTCTGCACGACGGCTTGGCTGACACCAAATATCGCCCCTGCCCCCTGCTTACGAAATATGTCGAGGCGGGCTGGCTGGGCCGCAAGACACAGCGCGGATTTTACGATTACCGGGGCGAAACACCCGTCCCCACCCGCTAGACCGGTTGACGCCGGTTCCGCTTCATTTGCCCAAATTCAGCGTGTGGTCGCGCAACCAAGCCAGAAATCCGCGCGGATTGTCAGACCACGCCTTCAGCTCTTCGGGCAGGATCGGCGCGCCGATCACTGGGCGTTGCGGATGGTTCAGCGCCTTGCGGATTTCATACAGCAACAAACCCTGTCTCAGGGTGGCCGAAACCTTGTTGGCGATCTGATACAGCCGGGTGTTCTGACCGGTGAACCGAACCGGCACCACCGTCGCGCCCGACCGCATGATCATCTTGTGCGTGAACGGGTTCCATTCCGCCTCGATCACCGGGCCGAACAGCGTTTCCGAACTGGCCACCTTGCCCGCCGGAAACAGAATGATCACGCCCCCAGCCTTGAGCTGGGCCATCGCGCGATTGCGCATCTCTAACCCGGCTTCGCGCGCATTCGCCTCATGCGGGAAGGGCACCGGGATCATGAATTCCTCGATCTCGGGAATGCCGGTCAACAGAGAGCGGGTCAGAATCTTGAAATCCGACCGCACCCGCGACACCATTTCCGCCAGAACCATGCCATCGACCAGACCATGCGGGTGGTTGGCCACCAAAACGACCGCGCCGGTTTTGGGAATATTGGCGATTTCCTCGGGCGGGGTCTGGATTTCAATCCCCATGTGCCGCAGGGCCTTGGGCCAGAAAGCCGCCCCAAACGGCACGCCCGACCGCTCAAACCGGCGGATTTCGCGCAAAAGCCTGACCTTTGCGGTGACCCATTCGATCGTGCGGATCGTTCCAGCCTTGTAGGGGTTGGTAAAGGTGCCTGCATACGACAGACGCCGCATGTCATAGGGCTTGACCGCGACCGGATCAGCCTTCACCAACTCTTTGTCTGATATCGCCACGTGGTCCTTGCTCCCTCTGACCCTGAGATCCGGATCAGAAGTCCTCTCCGAAACGATCGGCGACAAGACCTTCCAGCGCGTTGGCCAGTTCGTCGGCTTGTGCGCCGCTTGTGCGAACATCAATAGAGGTTCCGCGCGAGGCTGCCAACATCAAAAGCCCCATGATGGAATCCCCCGAAACGGTCATACCATCCTTGGTCACTTCGGCGCGGGCGTTGTGGCGCTCCACCACTTCGACGAATTTCGCGCTGGCGCGGGCATGCAGGCCCTTTTCATTCACAATCTTCAACGACCGATCGGCCATGGTCAGCTCCCCCCACCAAGGTCAAGGCTGTTGATGTATTTACGCCCCGCATCCAGCGAGGCGGCAACCGCATCGGCCACTTTCATCTCGCGCGATTTGGCAAGTTTGATCAGCATCGGCAGATTGGCACCATAAAGGATGCGCCGATCCTGACTGCAACAGGCCAAGAGCGACAGGTTCGAAGGCGAACCGCCGAACATATCGGTCACCACCACCACGCCTTGACCGCCGTCCACTTCGTCGGCGGCCCGGCAAATCTCGGCCTGTTTGGCACTGCGATCATGGTCATCTTCGATCGAAATCGCACGAATTGCCATTTGCGGGCCGACAACATGTTCGACCGCAGCCAGATATTCACGCGCCAAACCGCCATGAGCGACGATTACGATCCCGATCAACGGCTACTACCCCGATTTTCCACGCCTGCAACCACCGTGGCTGCGCGGCGTTCCAATTCCCGATGTCGTTTTGACACCGACCAGCCTTTTTCTGCAAGTGCATCTGTTACAAATTCCGTCATATAAACGGAACGATGTTGCCCGCCGGTACACCCGAAGCCGATGGAAAGATGGGCTTTCCCCTCCTCCAGTTGCGCCGGCAGCAAAAATGTCAGCAGATCGGTCACCCGATCGGCAAAGCCCGTGAACCGCGGGTCTGACCGTACGTAATCGGCCACCGCAGAATCACGCCCATCCAGTGGCTTCAGCGTCGGGTCCCAGTGGGGATTGCGCAGAAAGCGGCAATCGAACACCATATCCAAGCCGCGCGGCAAGCCACGTTTATAGCTAAAGCTTTGCAAAGACACTGAAATCGACGGGCTTTCCGCCAGCGCGAACCAGCGCGTCACCTCAGACTTCAACTGGTGCACGGTCAGATCCGAAGTGTCGATCAAATGGTCGGCACGCACCCGGATCGGGGCAAGCAAATCCACCTCCCGCATCACGCCTTCTTCGGGGCTGTCGTCAGGGGCCAGCGGATGGCGGCGGCGGGTCTCTGAATACCGCCGGATCAACACATTCGGCAGGCAATCCAGATACAGAACCTCAAGGTTCACACGCGGGTTACGGGTCAGCGAGTCGATCAGTTCGATCAGGTTCGATGCGTTGAAATCCCGGTTGCGCACATCGATGCCCAGGGCAATCGGTTGCGCGGTCGGCTCGCCTTCGACCAGCCGCGGAATCAGGCTGAATGGAAGATTGTCGATCGTTTCATAGCCGATGTCCTCCAGCGCGTGGATCGCCGTCGATCGTCCGGCGCCCGAAGGGCCAGAGACCAGGACCAATCGCTGGTCTTGACCCGGTGGTCGATCCATCTTTGCCGACAGCGTCATCAGGCCGCCTCCAATCCGCCATGGCGCAACGCGAGCCATAGGGAAGACGTAAAGTAGGGTGCCTTTATGGCATGGACAAGACGAATGGATTGGCCACATAGATCAATATTTCGCGGCTGCGGCATTCGTTCGGTTTCCACGCGCCCCAGATCCACCGCCAAAACAACCTGCGCCTGCAAAACGGACGGAACGCGCAGCAGACCCAGCCCCCGCGCTTCAATCAGACCGGAAAGCACGGGGGGGCATGACGCCATCACCCGACCGGACTCGGCCACCAGATCGGTCCGGTCATCGGCAACCAGATCCGCGCCCAAAGCCATCAGTTCCAGCGCCAGCGCCGACTTTCCGGCGCCGGATGGCCCAAGGATCAACAGGCCTTTTCCCTGAACCGCAACGCAACTGGCATGCAGATTCATGGCAGGCCCCAAAGGTCAGACCGGCAAACCGACAACAAACCGCGCGCCCAGCGGCTCCGACGTGGCATCCGCATCGGTCGGGCGAATGTTTTCCGCCCAGATCACCCCACCATGCGCCTCGACAATCTGTTTCGAGATGGAAAGACCCAACCCCGAATTGTTGCCAAACTGGTTTTTCGGACGTTCCGAATAGAACCGCTTGAAAATCTTGGTCAGCGCCACCTCGGGGATGCCCGGGCCGGTATCTTCGACCACCACCAGCACGCGGTTTTCCTTGCGACGTGCCCAGACGCGCACGGCGTCGCCATCTTCGCAAAAGCTGATCGCATTCGAAATCAGGTTCACAAAGACCTGCGCCAGCCGCGCCTCAAGCCCGGAAAGGCGAATGGTATCGGCCGGAAAATCGGTGATGAGTTCGACCCCCTTTTGCCGCGCCTGATCGCCGAGATAGTCGCACAGGTTCGTCAGGGTCTTGCTCAGGTTGAAGTCTTCTTCCTGTTCCTTGACCAGTTCGCTGTCCAGCCGCGACGCGTTTGAAATGTCGCTGACCAGACGGTCCAGACGGCGCACGTCATGTTCAATCACCTCCAGCAGGCGGGCGCGCTGATCATCCCGCTTGGCCAGATGCATTGACGCGACGGCCGAGCGAAGGCTGGCCAACGGGTTCTTGATTTCGTGCGCCACATCGGCGGCAAATTGTTCGTTGCTGTCGATCCGGTCATAAAGCGCGGCCACCATGCCCCGCAGCGCCACCGAAAGGCGGCCAATCTCATCCGGGCGGGCCGCCAGATCGGGAATGCGCACCCGCGCGGGCTGCTTGCGGGCAGTGCCGGGGGTTTCCGACACCTCAGCCGCGGCCACCAGATCGGAAATCGGCGTGGCAATGGTCGAGGCCAGCACAAGGCTGAACGCGATCGACACGAACAGCGCCAGCAAGAACATCTGCAGGATCTGCTCGCGCTCATTGCGGACCAGTTGATCGATTTCCCCTGCCGCCCCAATCATGGCAACCGCCGCCACGACCTGGCCGTCTTGCACCACGGGCACGGCCACGCTGAATTGGCCGCTCATGCCAGATTGGATGTTGACCACCGGCTCGCCCTTCAATGCGCCGGGCACCAGCTCCCGCGACAACGTTTCCGCATCTTCCAACGCCGGTGCGGCCTCTTTGGAGAAGGGCGAAGCGAGTGTTTTCCAAAGCCCTGCAAGAAATCCGGTGATGTAATTTCGGGTGTTTCCGGCATCGAAGGCCGGCCCCTGCGCCCGGGCCAACAGCGCGCCGTCGGGCGAAAACACAAACATCTGCGCGCCGGGGCTGATCGCGATTTCGGCGGCAGAGGCGTCAAGCCGAAGCGCCCCCGCATCCGCAGGTGTTGGCAACCGCGCCTCGATCACATCGGCGATCAGATGCGCCTCGCGGACAAAAGCCTCTTCGCGCTGAGCGGCCAGACTGTCGCGGAACGGGTTAAGAAACAGGACACCCGCCACAAGAACAACCAAAGCGAGCAGGTTGAACACGATGATCTTGCGGGCCAAGGGCGATTTCCGCAGCTTGAATCGCGGCCGGGCACCGCCATCCCTTGTGACATGTGCCATCTGGGCCGAGCTTGGGTCCACCCAATCCTCGCCCATGACAATCTCGTCACGATTGCCGCGCTTCATCCCCGGTCCCGCTTCTGACAAGGCCATCATCGCTCACACGGGCATCATGTTTCGTTGTAACGATATCCGATGCCGTAAAGCGTCTCGATGGCCGAAAAGTCATCGTCGACGGCCCGCATCTTCTTGCGCAAACGCTTGATATGGCTATCGATCGTGCGGTCATCGACATAGACCTGATCGTCATAGGCCACATCCATCAACTGATCGCGGCTTTTGACGAAACCCGGCCGCTGCGCCAAGGCCTGCAACAGCATGAATTCGGTCACGGTCAACGACACATCACGGCCCTTCCAGGCCACTGCATGCCGCAGCGGGTCCATCCGCAGATGCCCACGTTCCATGATCTTGTTCTCTTCGGCGACCGGGGCCTCTCCGGTGGTGATCACCTCTTGCCGACGCAAGAGCGCGCGAATGCGTTCAACCAGAAGCCGCTGACTGAAGGGCTTTTTGACGTAATCATCCGCCCCCATGCGAAGGCCCAGCACTTCATCAATCTCATCGTCCTTGGACGTCAGAAAGATGACAGGCATGGTCGATTTCTGCCGCAACCGCTGCAACAGATCCATCCCATCCATCCGGGGCATCTTGATGTCCAGAACCGCCATGTCGGGCATGCGCCGGTTAAAGGCATCATAGGCCGACTGACCGTCATTATACGTCTCGACCTCGAAACCTTCGGCCTCAAGAGTCATCGTGACGGACGTCAGAATATTTCTGTCGTCGTCAACAAGGGCAATCCTTGCCATGGTGAGTTTCCTTGTTACTGCTCGTACTCACGTTGTATTTTTTGGATCATGATCAGGTTTCCGGGCCCAAGAATCAACAGTGAAGTGCGAATCACTTCGAATTTGTCCGAATTGTGGCACTGAAAATGACAACAGATGGCTAAATTGCCTCACCTGCCATCGTGTCTGAAAAATGATTGCGCTAAACCGACGTTGGTTGCGCTAACTGTGCCAAACCGTCCTGTTCCGTTTGATGAAACCTGTGTTATAGCCAACGGGAGCCTCCCCCATTGGCCCGGGGGAAGTTCCGGTATCCCATTGGCCCGGATACTGATTTCTGACCGACAACAGTCCGCGCATGATCGCGCGGCATCGGGAGCTTGCAGGATGACAAACGGACGCGTGAACCCAAACCGCACCCTAGAGACTCAAGGCATTTCGGAACTGGGCAACGTCTATTACAACTATATCGAGCCTGCATTGGTCGAAGCCGCCGTTGCGCGGGGCGAAGGCCGTTTGGGCAAGGGCGGGGCATTCTTGTGCTCCACCGGCCAATTCACCGGCCGTTCGCCCAAAGATAAATTCGTGGTTCGGACCGCTTCGGTCGAAGATACCGTCTGGTGGGAAAACAACACCCCCATGGCCCCCGAGGCCTTTGCCCAGCTCAAGGCAGACATGCTGGAGCATATGAAGGGGCGCGACTACTATGTTCAGGACCTCTATGCCGGGGCCGATCCCGTCCATCGTCTGGACGTGCGGGTCGTGACCGAATTGGCATGGCATGGGCTGTTTATCCGCCACATGCTGCGCCGCCCAGACCGTGCCGAACTCGACAGCTTTGATCCGGAATGGACCATCATCAATTGCCCGTCGTTCAAGGCCGATCCGGCCCGCCACGGCTGCCGGACCGAAACCGTCATCGCGCTCAACTTTGACGAAAAGACCGTGCTGATCGGCAACACCGCCTATGCCGGGGAAAACAAGAAATCGGTCTTTACCATTCTGAACTACATCCTGCCCGGCAAGGGTGTGATGGCGATGCACTGCTCGGC
>JALQUQ010000102.1 GCA_023263735.1 Paracoccaceae bacterium
GGTCAATCGGAATCTTCGTTTTTTTGCGTTTTGGTTTAAAAACGAACATTATCGCATTCTTGAGTTCGAAAATCCGTTCCGCTACGGTCGGAGGAACGGGAGAGGCACCGCCGCGATTGCACCTGTGGCGCTGCGTGGGGACGGTTTTTCGAAAGATCGAGGAGAAGCGGCCTTGGCCCTGAACATCCGACAGACGGAAATTCTGGAAATCGCGCGTGCCGAAGGCCGGGTGCTGGTCGAGGATCTGGCGCAACGCTTTGATGTGACGCTGCAAACCATCCGGCGCGATCTGGGCGATCTGGCCGAGGCGGGGTTGGTGGACCGCGTTCACGGCGGGGCGGTGGCGCGGACCGGGGTGGTCAATATCGGCTATGAACAGCGCCGGCGGATGAATGACGACGCCAAAAGCGCCATTGCCCGGGCCTGCGCGGCGCAAATTCCGGAAAATTCCTCGCTGATCCTGAACCTTGGCACCACGACCGAGGCCGTGGCGCGCGAGTTGATCCACCATCGCAACATCACGGTGATCACCAATAACATGAATGTCGCCAATATCCTGCTGAGCAATCCGGGCTGCGACATCATCGTGACGGGGGGGGCGCTGCGGCGGTCGGACGGGGGGTTGGTGGGCGAATTGGCCACCCAGTTTTTTGAGCAATTCAAGGTGGATTTCGCGATCATCGGCACCTCGGCGCTGGATCTGGATGGCGATCTGCTGGATTTCGATCTGGCCGAAGTGCGGGTGAGCCGGGCGATTTTGAAACAGGCGCGCCGCAGCTTTCTGGTGTCGGACCATTCCAAGCTGGGCCGTTCGGCCCCGGCGCGCATCGCCTCGCTGGCCGAGGTGGACACGTTTTTCACCGACCGCCCCCTGCCCGAGCCGCTGGCCAAGGCGTGCAGCGGTTGGGGCACGCAGATCGTGGTGGCCCCCGCGGGCCCGGTCTAAGCCATAGGCGCGGCCTGCGGACTTATGGCGCCACGGCGCACATCCCTGTGACAGGGCGATTGAACTTTTCCCGAAAATCGGTGATCTGGCGGGCGCTTCGGGCCGGTTCGGCCCCGACCACAACTTGACCATCCGAGGATAGAAACTTGTTTTTGCGCCAGATTTTGCCCAGCGTCCTGTTTGGACTCATGGGGACCGCCGCCTTTGCCGACACGCTTTATTTCTCGGCCATTCCCGATGAAGACGCCAGCGCCTTGGTTGCGCGGTTCACCAAGGTCGCCGATTACCTTGAGGCGCAATTGGGGGTCGATGTCGAATTCGTTCCGGTGAAAAGCTATCCGGCGGCAGTGACGGCCTTTACCAATGATCAGGTGCAACTGGCGTGGTTTGGCGGGCTGACATCGGTTCAGGCGCGGCTGGCCAACCCCGGCGCGCAGTCGATTGCGCAGGGCAAGGAAGACCCGACCTTTATTTCCTATCTGATCGCCAACACCAGCACGGGGTTGGAGCCGTCGGCCGATTTCCCGATGGCCGCGCGCACCATGACCTTTACCTTTGGTGCCAAGACCTCGACCTCGGGGCGGTTGATGCCCGAATTCTACATTCGCGAGGCAACCGGCCTGCCGCCCGAAGATTTCTTTGGCGATGTGGGTTTTTCGGGCGATCACAGCCAGACGTTGCGTCTGGTGGCATCGGGCGCCTATCAGTTGGGCGTGCTGAACTATACCGTCTATGACAAGGCCTTGGCCGAAAAATCGCCCGAAACCGAAACGGCCAAGGTGATCTGGCAGACCCCGCCCTATCCGGATTACAACTGGGTGATCCGGGGCGATGTCGATGCGCGCTTTGGCGAAGGGTTCACGCAAAAGGTGCAGGCGGCGCTGATCGGGATGACCGATCCCGACCTTTTGGCCTCGTTCCCGCGTGAGGCGTTCATCCCGGCGCAAAACAGCGATTTCGACGCCATCGAAACGACGGCAAAGGCGCTTGGCCTGTTGGAATGACGCTGGTCGCCTTCACGACCGAAGATTTGGCCCACGGGTCGAAACGGGTGTTGAAACGCCTGTCGCTGACCGTATCGCCCGGCGAGCGGATCGTTCTTTTGGGGCGGTCCGGCGTTGGCAAATCGACCCTGTTGAACGCGATCTATGACCGGATGACGGCATCTGGTCTGCGGGTGGCGCTGGTGCCGCAGGATACGGCGCTGGTGCCGCAACTGTCGGTGTTGCGCAATGCGCTGATCGGGCGGCTGGATGACCAGAGCTGGCTGCGGAACCTGATGGCATGGGTCCGGCCCGGACGGGGGCAAAGGGCCGAGGTGCAAGAGATCCTGTCCCAGCTTGATCTGGCCGGGCTGATCGACCGCCCGGTCGAGGTATTGTCGGGCGGGCAAAAACAGCGCGCGGCCTTGGCGCGGGCGATCTATCGCGGGGGCACGGTGCTTTTGGCCGATGAACCGGTGTCGGCGGTGGATGAGACGCAGGCGCGGCGGCTGATGGGGCTGCTGCACACGCGGTTTCAGACCTCGGTCGTGGCGCTGCATGATGTCGATCTGGCGCGCGCCTATGGCACAAGGCTGATCGGCCTGCGCGACGGCGGCGTTCTGTTTGACGCGGGCCCGGAGGCGATTTCGGACCTGCAAATCCAGCGGCTTTATTCCGATGTCTAGACCGCTGGGCCGCCTGCAGGTGGCGCTGCTGTTTCTGGGTCTGGCCTGTGCGGCCCTGCCCTTTGCCGATCTGGGATGGGGCCGAACCGATCCGGCCGCCGCCTTGCTGCGGATGATGGGGCAAGCGGTGTCCCCCAATTTCGCGGCCATCGAAGCGATTGGCAGCACGCTGGCATCGACCATCGCCTTTGCGGTGGCGGGGGTGGCCTTTGGGGCGGGCGCGGGGTTTCTGATGGCCCCGTTCTGGGCGCGGCGCGGGGTTCGCATCGCCTCTGTCGCGCTGCGCTCGGTGCATGAGCTGTTCTGGGCGCTGGTTCTGATGCAGGTCTTTGGCATCGCGCCGCTGACCGGGGTTTTGGCCATTGCCCTGCCCTATGCGGGCATTTTCGCCAAGGTCTTTGCCGAACAGATCGAAGATGGCCCCAAGGGCCCGCCCCGTGCGGCCCCGCCCCGATCAGATGCCTTGTCGGTGTTTTTGTGGGTGCGGTTCCCGTTGGTGCGGGCCGATATGCAATCTTATGTGCTGTATCGGATGGAATGCGCGCTGCGATCTTCGGCGGTCTTGGGGTTCATCGGTTTGCCGACGCTGGGGTTTCAACTCGATACCTTTTTCAAGCAGGGCCAATATGCCGAGGCGAGTGCGATCCTGTTGATCTATATCGCGCTGATCGCCACTTTGCGGCACTGGCTGCGGTGGCGGGCCGCGTTGGTCTGGTTGGGCGGGGCCCTGATCTGGTTGGCGGCGCTGAAACATCCGCCGATGGGGTCGGGGGCGCTTTGGCGGTTTTTGTCGCAGGATCTGGTGCCTGCCCCCCTGCGCAAGGGCGAGGGTCTGGCCCGTTTGGCGGATTGGCTGGGGAGCCTTTTGCGCCATGAGGCCCTGCCGGGTTTGTGGTCAACCCTTGTGCTGGGGCAGATCGCGCTGGCACTGACCGGGCTGCTGGCGATCATCGGTTTTGGGGCGATTGTGCCGCGTGTGGTGGGCTGGGGCCGCTATCCGGGGCATCTGCTGCTGGTGACGCTGCGGTCGATGCCGGAATACATCCTTGGCTATCTGTTCCTGCAACTGTTTGGCCACAGCATGCTGCCCGCCATTCTGGCGCTTGGGCTGCACAACGGGGCGATCATCGCCCATCTTTTGGGGCGTGAGGCGCAAAGCCTGTCGAGCCTGCATCGCCGCGATGCGCCGGGCGGGGTGAACCTGTTGCTCTATGAACTTGTGCCCCGGCTTTTCGCGCGCTTTGTGGCGCTGTGCCTGTATCGGTGGGAAATCATCCTGCGCGAAACGGCGGTTCTGGGGATTCTGGGGGTGGCGACGCTGGGCTTTTACATCGACAGCGCCATGGCAGAGCTGCGGCTGGACCGGATGGCCGTGCTGTTGATCGTGACCGGGCTGATGACCGCCGGGGTGGATGCGCTGTCGCGCCATCTGCGCCGCCGGATCGATCCGGCGGGCAACGGGCCACTGATCGCTGCCAGTTGTTAAGGGATCACGCGGCCGCAAGAGTTTCGCCCCCCGCGTCACCGGATCAACGGGCCCATCAAGCGGGCCCTTTAACCGGGCCCTTCAACCGGGCTTGACCAAAGACCCGCCATGCCTTTGAGTGGGGCCGAGGCCCCCCCTTGCGGCGCAGGACGTCGCCGCCAAGACCAAGATAAATCAAAAACATTCGAAATAATTCGGCAAGCCCCATGCCGCCGCGGAGGAAAAGATGGCTTTGACAATTCGTCGCAAGGTGACGCTGGGCGTTGTGATCGGCAGTCGTGCCTTTTTCAGCCCTGCACCGTGCAAGGATGCGCGCGAACAGGTTCTGGCGCAGTTGGAAAACTTGGGGTTTGACGCCATCACCCTGCCGTTTGAGGCCACGGCCAACGGGGCGGTTCAGTCGATCGCGGATGCCGATCTTTACGCCGATCATTTCCGCAAGAATGCCGACCGTATCGATGGTCTGGTGATCTGTCTGCCGAACTTTGGCGATGAAATCGCGGTGGCCGAACTTGTGAACCGCGCCAAGCTGAACGTGCCGATCTTGCTTCAGGCCTCGAATGACGAGGTGTCAAAGGTCGATGTCCATTCGCGGCGCGATGCCTTTTGCGGCAAGATCAGCGTGACCAACAACTTTTGGCAATATGGCATCCCGTTTACCGAAACGACCAGCCACACCTGTGACATCTGGGGCGAGGAGTTTGGCCGCGATCTGGAACGGTTTGGCCGCTTGTGCCGCACCGTTCGGGGCCTGCGGGGGGCGCGGATCGGGGCCATCGGGGCGCGCACCGGGGCGTTTCAGACCATGCGCTATTCGGAAAAGCTGTTGCAGGCGGCGGGGATCACCGTGGTCACCGTTGACCTGTCGGAAATGATGGGCGCGGCCTCGGCGATCAAGGACAGCGACCCGGACCTGCAGGAAAAGCTGGAAAAGATCAAAGCTTACGGGCGCATTCCCGCCCATATCAGCCCCGCGCAGATCGGCAAACAGGCGCGTTGGACGCTGGCCGTAAACCGTTGGATCGAAGAAAACGGCTGCGATGCCAGCGCCATCCAATGCTGGCGGTCGCTGCAAGACAACTTTGGCTGCGCCACCTGCCTGACCATGAGCATGATGGGCGAGGAATTGATGCCCTCGGCCTGCGAGGTTGACGTGATGGGCGCGATTTCGATGTATGCGCTGGCGCTGGCCTCGGGCGCGCCGCCCGCGATCCTCGATTGGAACAACAACTACGCCTATGAAAAAGACCTCTGCGTCTGCACCCATTGCGGCAATTATCCAAAGTCATTTATCGGCGACACGCCCGAGATTTCGGAACTGGATGTCTTGGGCGAAACCATCGGCCGCGAGAAATGCTTTGGCGCGGTCAAGGGCAAGGTCAAGGCCGGCCCGATGACCTATTTCCGCCTGTCAACCGATGATCGGGCGGGCACCGTCAAATGCTATCTGGGTCAGGGCGATTTTACCGATGATCCCTTTGGCATGGATGGCGGGATCGCCGTGGCGCGTGTGGCAGAGCTGCGCAAGCTGATGCGCTTTGTCACCCAAAACGGGTTTGAGCATCACGTCGCCATGGTGCGCGGCCATCACGCCGATGTCGTGAGCGAAGCCGTCACCCGCTATCTGGGTTGGCCGATGTATCACCACGGCGGCGAGGTCGAGCCCCAGTTGTTTTACCCCAACCGGTTTTAAGGGGCTTCTCACGGGATTTCGGACCCAGCATAGGCAAGGCCCGGGGCGGGCCGATTACTCCACCCGCAGAAAACCGGACAGCCCGGTTTTCTGATGTTCGATCACATGGCAATGGAACACCCAGTCGCCCGGATTGTCGGCGACCAAGGCCACCTCCATCGTCTCGCCCTCCAGCAATAGGGCGGTGTCGGTCCATTGGGGGAGGATCTTGCGCCGGTCCGAGGTCAACAGCTTGAACGCCATGCCGTGCAGGTGAATGGGGTGGTGGTTTTGCGTCTCGTTCCGCAGGCGCAGGATCACCGTCTCGCCCCGCCGCAACACGGCCAGCGGGGCACCGGGCTCGGGCCCATCGCCCGCGGCGGCGATCCGGTTGATCGACCAGAACCGTTGCCCCGTATCGCCGCACAGGGCCGAAGCCCCCTTGGCCTTGCCCTGCGGGGACCAGCCAAAGACGAAATCGATCACCCGCGCCCGATCCAGATTTGGCCGGGGCAAGGGGTTGGCGGGCAGCACCGGAATATCGGCAACCCCGCGCGTCAAGGCCGCCCCCTGCCCCACAAACCGGGCAAGGGCGACCGTCCCCCCTTCGGTGTCTGTCATCAGGTCAAGCGCCTGCCCCAGATCCGGGCCGATCAGCGCCAGATCGGCGCGTTGCCCGGGGGCCAGCCAAAGCCCCTCCTCGGCGCGGTCGGGCCATGGGTGATCAGCTTCGACCGGGTGGCCATCCAGCGCCACGATCTTGCCCCGACTGCCCGGAATGAACAGTTTGTGCAGCCGCGTCACATCGGTATTGGCCAAGCGCACCCGCGTGACACCCCCCGCAGGCACCGCAACATCGGGCGCAACCGCCCAATTCACCGTCATCACCTTGCCCAATGTCCCGCCCCGGGCCGCATTCCGGGGGATCGACAGCGCCGAAAACTGGCCATCGTCCCTAAGTCGGAAATCGCGCAGCACCAGCGGAACATCGGCATCAAAGGCGGGCGGGTCGGCCTCTTCGACGATGACGATCCCGTTCAAGCCGCGCTGAAGCTGGTCAAAGGTGTTGCAATGGGGGTGATACCAATAGGTGCCCGCGTCTTGCGGGGTAAAGGTATAGTCAAACCGCTCGCCCTTTCCCAATGGGATCTGCGTGACCCATGCCACCCCGTCCATCGCATTGGGCACCCGCAGACCATGCCAATGCACCGTCGTCGGCTCGTCCAGATCGTTTTGAAACGCGATTTTGGCCGGAACCCCCTGTTTCAGGCGCAACACCGGGGCCGGGCCGCCCGCCGCATAGGAAAAGAGGCCCGTCGTTTTCCGGTCAAGGATCTGGGCCGAGGTTTCGGCGGCCCGCAAATCGATCTGCACAGGGGCCTGCGCCATCAAGGGGCGGCCCAAGGCCCAAAGGCCAACACCGGCGGGCAAGGCGGTCAGAAAGCTGCGGCGCGAAAGGGATGTCATGTGAGGCGGTTCCTTTGCCCCAATTGCGCATAACCTAGTAAATAAATCAACAATATTGCCACCCCGCCGCTTGCACAGTTTTTCGGCAGTTCCCGCAGTCATAGCTGCGAATTTGCGCATCGGCCCTCAAATTGGGAGGATGCCCCGTTTCACGCGGGCGGTTAGGCTGTTACGCAAAAGGGATCGGGGAACCAGAGGTACGACATGGCGATCAAGGCAAGCATCTATCATCTGACGCATTACAAATATGATCGTCCGGTGGTTCTTGGCCCGCAAATCATTCGCCTTCGCCCGGCACCGCACAGCCGGACCAAGGTGCTGTCGCATTCGCTGAAAGTGACGCCCACCAAGCATTTCGTGAACCTGCAACAAGACCCCTATGGCAACTGGCTGGCGCGCTTTGTCTTTCCGGAACCGGTGACCGAACTGAAGATCGAGGTCGATCTGGTCGCCGATATGACCGTCTATAACCCCTTTGATTTCTTTGTCGAAGAAAGCGCCGAACAATGGCCCTTCGACTATCCGCTGGAACTGGTCGATGATCTGAGCATTTACCGCAAGGCGGAACCGGCCGGGCCGCTTTTGCAAAAGCTGTTGGATGAAACCCCACGCGAACAGGCGCGGACGGTGGATTTCGTCGTGCAGATGAATGCCCGCGTTTCGCAACTGGTGAATTACACCATCCGGATGGAACCGGGGGTGCAGACGCCGGAAGAAACCCTGCATCTGAAAAGCGGATCGTGCCGCGATTCCAGTTGGTTGCTGGTGCAGGCCCTGCGCCATCTGGGCTTTGCCGCCCGCTTTGTCTCGGGCTATCTGATCCAGTTGAAACCCGATCTGAAATCGCTGGATGGCCCTTCGGGGACCGAGGTGGATTTCACCGATCTGCACGCTTGGGTCGAGGTGTACCTGCCCGGTGCCGGCTGGATCGGTCTGGACCCGACGTCGGGGCTGCTTACGGGGGAAAGCCATATCCCCTTGGCCGCAACGCCGCATTACCGCAATGCGGCGCCCATCGCGGGCGGGTTCAGCGCGGTGGGCACGCCCGAAGTCAGCTTTGATTTCGATATGAAGGTCGCGCGGGTGGCCGAACATCCCCGCATCACCAAGCCGTTTTCCGAGGAAAGCTGGCAGGCGCTGAACGCGCTTGGCCAAAGGGTCGACGAGGAATTGCAGGCCGGGGATGTGCGGCTGACCATGGGTGGCGAGCCGACCTTTGTGTCGATCGACGATTTCGAAGCGGCGGAATGGAACACGGCCGCCGTCGGCCCCACCAAGCGCGGCCGCGCCGACGAACTGATCCGGCGTCTCGCTGCCCGCTTCGCGCCGGGCGGTTTCCTGCACTACGGGGCTCGGGGCTGAACAGGGCCGATTCAAAGCGATCGAAC
>JALQUQ010000103.1 GCA_023263735.1 Paracoccaceae bacterium
TGTCTTGCTGATGCAGCCGCGCACGATCTTGCTGGACGAACCCTTTGCCGCGCTGGATCTGCCCACGCAAATCCGGTTGCGGCGCATTCTGGCCGAACTGCCGCAACGGCTGATCACCGTGACGCATGACCCGGCAACGGCCGAACTGGCCGACCATGTCGTGTGGATCGAACAGGGCCGGGTTCACGCGCAGGGCCGCCCAGATCAGGTGCTGCCCGCCTTTCAGGCCGAAATGCGGCGTTTGGGGGAAAGCGATGCTGACGCTGACATCGCCGATTGAAACCCCGCTGCACCGCGTGCCGGTCGGGCCGAAATTGCTGGCCTTGCTGGCAACCACATGCGGGCTTTACGCCCTGCAATCGCCGGTGGCTTTGGTCTGCGCCCTTGCCGGGGTGATCGGCCTGCATCTGCCCGGCGGCCCCCGGTTCTGGCGGTTTGCCTTGCGCCAATTGCGCCCGCTTTGGGTCTTTGTCGTCATCATTCTGGTCTGGCATGGCCTGACGGATGAATGGGAGGCGGGGCTGACGATCCTGCTGCGGATGGTCACCGCCGTTGCCGCTGCCAATCTGGTCACCATGACCAGTCGCCTGTCAGACATGATCGGCATTCTTGAACGGCTGTGCCGCCCGGTGGGGGCGATCATCCCACCGCGCCGGTTGGCCATGGCGATTGCCTTGGTGATCCGGTTCATCCCGGTCTTGTCCGAACGCACCAACCAGTTGATCGAGGCATTTCGCGCCCGCAGCTCCCGCCGCCCCGGGTGGCGCATCATCGCGCCCGCCGCGCTGGCGGCGCTTGATAATGCAGACCATGCGGCAGAGGCATTGCGCGCCCGGGGGGGAACCGAGTAGAAGGCCCGCGTGATACCGCTTTTCCGAAAGGCACCGCCATGGAACGCAGCCTGACCCATATCGCGCTTTTTACCGCGCTTATCGTTGTTCTGGGGCTGGTGCCCCGGATCGATCTGGCCTTTGGCGTTCCGATCACGGCGCAATCCTTGGGGATCATGCTGTGCGGCACCGTTCTGGGCGCGCGTAAGGGCGCGCTGGCGGTTGTGCTGTTCCTTGTGCTTGTGGCCATCGGATTGCCGGTCTTGTCGGGCGGGCGCGGCGGTCTGGGCCTGTTTGCCGGGCCATCGGCCGGGTATCTGATCGGCTTTCCTGTCGCGGCTTTCGTCGCCGGTCTGGTGATGGAGCGCACGACCCTTTCCCCGCTTTGGGCCGGGGTGTCGGGGGCCATCATCGGCGGGATCGGCGTGCTTTATCTCTTTGGGATCACCGGCATGTCGATTGCCCTTGGCAAAACCTGGGTCGAGGCAAGCTATCTGGGCATGGCCTTTCTGCCGGGCGATATCATCAAATCGCTGCTTGCCGGGGTGGTGACGCAGGCGATTGCGACCTCGCGCCCGATGTCGCTTATCTCGCGCGCCTGAACAGCACGGCAGTTCCCAGTCCCCCGGCCGAGGCGATGGCCGCCAATCCGGTGCCTTGGCCAAGGCCGTGAAACACACGCACGGCAAGGATCGCGCCCGAGGCCCCGATTGGGTGCCCCCGGGCCAAAGCGCCCCCTTCTTGATTGACACGGGCCACGGGCAATCCGCATTCGGCGATGGTGGCCATGGCTTGGGCGGCAAAGGCCTCCATCACCTCGCAGCGGGTCAGGTCACCTGCGGTCAGACCTTCGGCCTGCAAGACAGCCCGAATGGCGGGCACCGGGGCCAAACCGGGCTGTTCCGGATCGGCGCCAAGCGTGACGCCCGCCCCGATCTTTAGCCCGTCGCGCCCCAATCGCTGGGCCAGCGCATCCGCCACCACCAGACAAAACGCCGCCCCATCGGCGGCCACGGCCATGGTTGCGGCAGTGACCGAGCCTGATACGACCGGCGCGCGGGCCAAAAGCGCCGGTTTCAAGGGGCGGGCAAAGGGATCGCGGCGCTGATCCCCAATCGCCACAATCTCGGGCCAATCGGGAGTGGCCAGCGCCTTGGCATGGCTCTGGGCGGCATAGTCTTCCTGATCTGCCCGCGACAACCCAGCTTTGACGGCCAAACGCGCGGCGGCATCGGCCATGTTCGGGTCGCGGTCGGGCCAAGGGGTAAAGGGGGCCTGCCCATAGGGCGATGGCGCGCCGGGCATCCGGCGTTCGGGCTGACGGGAATAGCTTTCCGCCCCGCCCGCCAGCACAACCTGCGCCATCCCGCTGTCAACCATGGCCCGCGCCAAGATCAGGGCATCCAGCCCCCCCGCGCATTGGCGATCCGTTGTCAGACCCGCCACCCGTTCGGGCAACCCCGCCAACAGCGCGGCGCGGCGGGCCGTATTCCCGCCGGGGCCGATGGCGTTTGACAAGATCACCTCGTCCACATCATCGACCGACAGCCCGGCATCGTTCAGACAGGCGCGCAGGACCGGGGCTGCCAAGGCCTCTGGCGAAAAGGTGGCAAAGGCCCCGCCCCGGGGCACCACTGCCGTGCGGCGGGCGGCAAGGATTACGGCCATTCCGCCACCTCACGCAGCAAAGTCGCAAAATCTGTCTTGCCCGACGGCAAAAGGGGCCAATCGGTCCGCCAGACACAGGTGCGGGGCGCAATCAGCGGGCCAAGCCGGTCACGGGCAAGGCGCTGCACCTCGTCCCCGCGCGAGGAATCGCCCGCCAGAAAGGCCACCAGATGCGCCCCCCGCAGCGCATCGGCGCGCGGCAGAACCGCTGCCCGCACGACCCCGGGCAGGGTCAACAGAAAGGCCTCGATCTCTTCGGGAAAGACGTTCTTGTCGGCCACGGTCACCATGCGGCCTGTGCGCCCCCGCAAATACAGGCAGCCATCCTTGAAATATCCCTGCTCGCCCACGCTGAGCCAGCCATCGTGCCAGATCGCGCCGCCCGGATCGCCCCCCGCATATCCCACAAAAAGATACGGGCTTTGGGCCCAAACTTCGCCGGTTTCCCCATCGGCCACGGGCTTTCCGTTGACCCTGATCTGCAAGGACACCCCCGGATAAGGCCGCCCCACGCTGTCGGGATCGTCGCCCGCCTGTGCCAAGGTCAGAAAGCTGGTTTCGGCCGCCCCATAGAATTCGTGAACCGCTGCACCGGGCGCGCTGGCGCCAAGACTTGCCCGAAGGTCTGTATCCAGTTTGGCCCCACCAACCAGAACATGGCGCAAATCGGGGCTGGGCGCGCCCCCCTCCAGACACAGCCGCAATTGGGCGGGCGTTGCATAAAGCACCGAAACCCGCCGCGCGATGATCTGTTGCCATTGCCGGTCGGGCCGCAACCCGTCGAGGATATGGACATCGGCCCCCAAAACGGCCCCCTCCATCGCGCCATAAAGCGCAAGGGAATGCGACAAACGCCCCAGAACGGCGACCCCACGCCCCGGCCCGATCTGAAACAGCCGGGCATTCAGGGCGAAACTGGCCTGCCAACTGGCCTGTTCGCGCAAGATATGCCGGGGCGCCCCCAGACTGCCCCCGGTCAGCGTTTCGAATTGCCCGGGGCCCGCCTCAACCGCGCCCTGACTGCCGATCCGAAACCCTGCCCCCTGCCCGGCCAAAGCGGCCAACAAGACCACAGGCCCCGGACGATCGGGCAAGTTTGGCGCAAAGTCCATCGCCTGCCCCGCATCCTGCGGGCCAAAAACCCGCGCTTTGGGGTGCAGGGCAAACACCATGCTGGCGATTACTCCGCAACCAATGTCCGCATCCGGCGCAGGGCCAGCAGATACCCTTCGGTCCCGAATCCGGCCATCACCCCATCAGCCCGCAGGCTGACATAGGAATGGTGGCGAAAGCTTTCGCGCTTGTGAACGTTCGAGATATGCACCTCAAGCACCGGGCCATCAAAGGCATTCAGCGCGTCCAGAATGGCAACCGAGGTATGGGTAAAGGCACCGGGGTTGATGATGATCCCCGCCCCTTCGTCCCGGGCCTGATGAATCCAGTCGATGATCTGGCCCTCCCAGTTCGACTGATGGAACCGGACCGTCAGGTTCAGGTCCTTTGCCAGGTCCTCGGCCTTGGCCTGAACGTCGGCCAAAGTCTCGCGCCCGTAAATCTCGGGCTGGCGTTTGCCCAGCAGGTTCAAATTCGGACCGTTAAGAATGTAGATCGGCTTGGCCATGGCGTACCCTTTGCGTTTGCCGCACCATAGACGGGCGCGGGCGCAAAAAAAAGGGACCCCGCGTCACAGAGGACGGGGGCCCAGGGAGACAGGTTAAGCCCAGGGATCAGGCGACCTTTTCAAGCACGACATCCGACGAGATGCCCAAAGCGCGCACAACTTCGCGGGTCAGATTGGGGCGGTTCAACGTATAGAAGTGCAGATCTTCGACGCCACCCTCGATCAGCTTGTCACAAAGCTGGGTGCATTGCGCCAAGGCCAGCAACTCTTCGCGGCCATCGCGGATGGCGGTGGTAAAGGCTTCGTCCAGCTTGGCCGGAACCGAACCCCCGCAGCGCAGCGCAAATTTCTTGGCCCCTTCCCAGCTGATGATCGGCAGAATTCCGGGGATGATCGGCGCGGTGATGCCCTCTTTGGCGCAGAGATCGCGGAACCGGAAAAAGGTGTCGGCGTCAAAGAAGAACTGGGTGATCGCGCTGGTCGCACCGGCATCGATCTTGCGCTTGAGCCAACGCACGTCGGCCAGCGTGTCGGCCGCATCGGGGTGAGGTTCAGGATAGGCGCCGACGCGCAGCTTGAACTTGCCCGTGTTGGCCAGTGCCTCGATCAATTCGACCGAATTGGCGAACCCTTCGGGATGGGGGGTAAAGCGGGTGGCCCCTTTCGGCGCATCGCCGCGCAGGGCCACGATTTCCGTCACGCCCGCCGCCGCATAGGATTCGGCGATTTCCAGCGTCTCGGCCCGGGTGGCATCCACACAGGTCAGGTGGGCGGCAACGTTCAGGCCATAATTGCGGTGAATGGTGCCCACGGCCTCATGCGTCAGTTTGCGCGTGGTGCCGCCCGCACCATAGGTCACCGACACGAAATTCGGACCCATCGGGGCCAGAGCCTGTACCGTTTCCCAAAGACGGAACGAAGCGTCCAAGGTCTGGGGCGGGAAAAACTCAAAGCTGATGCGGGGCGTGGTCATGATTCTCTCCTTGCGATGCCCTCTTGTCGCATATCCGTTTCTGTGAGACCAATTCATAAACTTCACCATCATTATGTGGTCAACCTCATGTATATCGAACTGCGCCACCTCAGAACCATTCGCGCCATTCATCAGGCGGGCGGGCTGGCCCGCGCGGCCGAGATGATGAACATGACGCAAAGCGCGCTGTCGCATCAGGTCGCGGGGCTGGAAGATCAGGCCGGGATGGAGCTGTTTGTGCGCCGGTCAAAGCCCATGCGCCTGTCAGCCGCCGGAATGCGGATGCTCAAGGCTGCCGAGCGGATCTTGCCGGAAATCGAGATGATGGAGGAAGAGTTTCGCGCCCTGCGATCGGGCAAGACCGGGCGGCTTCACATCGCCATTCAGTGTCACGCCTGTTTCGATTGGCTGTTTCCCGTGCTGGAACTGTTCCGCCATGCCTGGCCCGAAGTGGATGTCGACATTCGCGCGGGCCTTGCCTTTGACAGCTTTCCCGCCTTGCAGCGCGAAGAGGTGGATCTGGTCATCTCGTCCAACCCCCAGCCCCTGCCCGGTGTGACCTTTAACCCGCTGTTCGATTATCACCCGACCTTTGTTGCCTCTTCGCAAAACGCGCTGGCTGCCAAGACGATGATCGAGGCCGAAGATTTCCGCGATCAGGTGTTGATCACCTATCCGGTGGGCCGCGACATGCTGGATGTGTTTACCGAGGTCTTGACCCCCGCCAAGGTCGAACCCCGCGCCCAACGCCCGGTGGAATTGACCGCGGTGATCCTGATGCTGGTCGGGTCAAATCGCGGGGTGGCCGTGCTGCCCGATTGGGTGATCCGCGACGTCAAACTGAACGCCGATTACGTGACACGCCCCTTGGGCCCGCATGTGGTGACGAAACGGCTGTATGCCGCCACCCGCGAAGAAGACGTGGCCCGCCCGTTCATGGCGCATTTCCTGCGGCTGGCGCGCAGTGAACCGGTCAAGCTTCAGCGGGGTCTCTGACGGGGCCTGATCCCCGGGAAACAGCGGTTGGCGGCCTTTGCCCCTAGGGTTCTTGCACCCCACTTGGTGAAAGGATCGACCATGTTGCGCAAAGTCTGGATTGCCCCCGCCATCGTTGCCGCCGTCTTGGGCCTTTCCCGTCCGGCGGCGGCGGAAACGATCCTTGCGCGGGTCAGCCTGTCCACCCAGACGATGACCGTCTTTCATCAGGGCCGGCAGGTGGCGGAATGGCCGGTGTCAACCGCCCGCAAGGGCAAGATCACGCCGGTTGGGGTGTGGCATGGGGCGCAATATCTGTCGCGAAACCACAAAAGCAGCCTCTATCACGGGGCGCCGATGCCCTATGCGATCTTTTTCAACGGGAATTATGCGATCCATGGCACCGATCAGATCAGCAAACTGGGGCGCTCGGCCTCGGCGGGCTGTGTGCGGCTGCATCCCGATCATGCGCGCATTCTGTTCGACCTCGTGCGGGCCGAGGGCAAGGAAAACATGACAGTGATGATCGAAAACTGACCTAGGCCGCGGATTTCGGCTGTGCCGTTTCGGCCGATTTGCCGGGTTCCATCAGATCCTCGATGAACAGGCTGATCAACTGGGCCCGCCCGCTGACCCCGGCCTTTCGATAGATCGCATTGGTTTGGGCCTTGACCGTCCCTTCGCTCGTTTTCCGCAAGGCCGCAATTTCCGCCGTGGACATGCCCTTGATCGCGAAAAGAGCCACGTCCCTCTCGGCCGGGGTCAGCGACCAATCGGTAAAATGTTCTTCCAGCAGATCCATGAAGGCCGTCGATGCGCGCCGCAAACGCTCTTCGATCTGGCGGCGGGCGCGAAAGCTTTGCAGCAACAACACCCCCCCCAGCACAAATCCGGTCACCAAACCGATGGCGGCCCCGATTTCGATCAGTTCGCGCGCCTCCCAACTGATCGGTCTGGTGCGCAGACCCAACATCGATGACAGAATATCGGCCACAAAAAAGAACGCGCAGACGAATTGCACCGTAAAGACCAGAACCAGAACAAGACGCCGACCGATCATACCACTGTCACCCGGGGATCACCTGCACTCACTTGTCGTCCCCAGAATCATCATCCGAGTCGTCATCGCCGGAGTCGTCATCACTGGAATTGTCGTCGGACTTGCCCGATCCGCTGTTGTTGCTGCCCTTGCCACTGTTGTCAGAGCGGTCGTCGTCTGAGCTGTCTTTTGACGATTGCTCGACCGTCCGCGACCCGGTGGCGTCGCTGCGATCAACGATCTGATCCGAACCGCCGTCGTCGGCGGTTAACAGATCGCGCAGGATTTCCCCGGTTTTCGGGTTCAGAATAATCTCGCGCCGCCGGCCCCCCGACACCGCCTCGATCTTGGTGCGGCCCAGAAAGGTGCGCGACACTTCGATCTGCGAAAACCCCTGTTTGCGCAATTGGCGGATAATGCCATCGGTCAACGCATCGGCCCAAGCCGCCTGCCCGGAAAGACCAACGGCAACGCAGGCCAAAAGCCCGGTTACAATCTTTCTACGGTTCATTGTGGCGTCAGCCCCCAATTCTGCATTCAAATGACGTTACACATCCCCCGCCGCCAATCAAGGCCACGGGGGAACCAGTCGCGTGACGTTGATCAATTGTCGTCGTCGTCATCATCGTGGCCAGAGCCGTGATGATCGTCGGAACCGTGGTCGTCAGAGCCATGATCGTCGGAGCCATGATCGTCCCGGCCACGCCCGCCGCCCGAATGATCGTCGGAGGCATCTTCGGCGTGATCGTCGTTCTGGTCATCGCCGCCCCGATTTCCCGCACGCACGCGATCGCCGCCGTGGTCATCGCCCGCCTCATCGCTGTCATCGCCCGACCGGCGCACGACGCGCACAAAGTTGCGGGCTTGTTCGCGGATGGTCACGCCGGGGGCCGTGTTGTCCGACACGCCAACCGGTTCGGATTCCGACTTCAGCATCGCGCCCGAAGCGGCATCATAGATGATTTCAACCTTTTCAGTTCCGCGAATGCCTTCGGCCTTGATCTGCGACGGGCCGACGCGCACTTCGATCCGGGTAAAGCCCTGCGCCGAAAGGCTGTCGATCACCTCTTGCGCGGTCAGGGCCAGTGCGCCGCCTGCCGTCAGCAAAAGCGCGACGGCCGAGGTGGCAATCCGCTTGGCCAGTTGGCGGCGGGCGGTGGTCAGCGTGCGAAGCGTCTGGGTCATCTCTGTCTCCTCGTAGGATGTGTGTTCAAGCCCGGTGTCCCGTGGCCTGAAACCACATCGCCCGACCGGATCGGCCAAATCTATCGGGCACAAGTTTATCAAAGGTGCCATCCACCGCCGTATCTAGGCGCATAAACTGGGGTTTATGGCCGATTTTCGGGGTGGTCGGCATGAAAAAACCCCGCAAACCAGCGGTTTGCGGGGCCAAAGGCCGGTGATATGGCCTAACTCAGATCTTCATGTCAAAGCCAAGGTGCTTGGCCACGGTAAAGATGTCCTTGTCGCCACGGC
>JALQUQ010000104.1 GCA_023263735.1 Paracoccaceae bacterium
TAGGCGAAGGACATCTGCTGGCCTTGGACTTGTGCGCCGATGCACCATCAGGCGACGAAGATGCGCAATGGCCATCTTTGTCAAACCAACTACCATTAATCCGATCAAGAGGAGACCCAATGGGACATCTGCTGAACGGGACTTGGCGCGATGAATGGTACGATACGTCCAAAACGGGCGGGGCGTTCGAACGCACAACGGCGGGGTTTCGCAATTGGGTCACGCCCGACGGCGCTCCGGGTCCTTCGGGCGCGGGCGGTTTTGCCGCTGAAAGCGGGCGTTATCACCTTTTCGTCTCCTACGCCTGCCCTTGGGCACACCGGACCCTGATCTTTCGCGCTTTGAAGGGGCTGGAGGATCACATCGACATCTCGGTCGTTCATCCGGATATGTTGTCTGACGGTTGGACCTTTGCCAGCGACTTTCCGGGTACGACCGGCGACCGGCAATTCGGCCTGCCTTTCTTGCGCGACATCTATACCCGCGCCGTTCCCGATGTTTCGGGCCGGGTCACGGTGCCGATCCTGTGGGACAAGAAAACCGGCCAGATCGTTTCGAATGAATCCAGCGAGATCATCCGCATGTTCAACACAGCCTTTGACGGGCTGACCGGGAACCGAATGGATTTCTGGCCCGAAGACCTGCGCGCAGGGATCGAGGTGGTGAACGACCGCATCTATCACGGCGTGAACAACGGGGTTTATCGCGCTGGTTTTGCCACCACCCAGGCTGCCTATGACGCGGCGGTGGCCGAAGTGTTCGAAACGTTGGATTGGGCCGAAGACCATTTGTCACGGCACCGCTATCTGATGGGCGACCGCGTGACCGAGGCGGATTGGCGATTTCTGCCCAGCCTGCTGCGGTTCGATCCGGTGTATCACGGGCATTTCAAATGCAACCGCCGCCGCATCGCCGATTATCAGAACCTGTCGGGCTATATGCGGGAATTGTACCAATGGCCCGGGGTGGCGGCGACCGTCTTTCCCGATCACTACATTCGGCATTATCATTACAGCCACGATACGATCAATCCGAACCGGATCATCCCGATTGGCCCAAAGATTGATCTGACCACGCCCCATGGTCGCGACACGGTATAGAGGAAACCCATGCCCCTGCTTGTTCTGGTCTTGATCGTTGGGGTTTTCGCCTACCTCTGGTGGGATCGGCGTCATTCCAGCCTGACCCGTATGTGCATGTGGCGGCAGGAAAAATCGGAAAACCAATGGCGCTGTGCCGCATGTGGGGCCGTTCACCCCGGGGCGGCCAGCCCCCGGGTGTGTCTGCGATCCTAAAGAGCGCTTGTTGCGTTCCGGCGGCTTGGGCTAGCATCGCCCGAAACACGAGGTCGCCATGAAACTGCATGTTCCCGAACATCCCGCCCCATCGGATGCGCAAGCCCGCAAATCTGTGGCCCCCGTCATCTGTTATCCCCCCGAAACCCTGCCGTCGGTCGATCTGGCGGCCTATCGCGCGGCCCGCGAGGGTTGGGCACTGACCGAAGAGGTTCTGGTGCCGCCCCGGGATGCCAAGGGGTTCAGGGTTCCCGCCGGACATTTTTTTCGCATCCTGTCTGTTGAGGGCCCGCAGGTCGGCGATTTGAACCTGTGGAGCGCGCAGGATCTGTCAGAGCGGTTCTTTTCCGGCAAGACCCGGGCGCTGCATGGCACCCACCTGAGTTCTGGTGACCGGATGTGGTCAAACCTGCCCTATCTGCGCCCCATGGCCACGATCACCGATGACACGCTGGATTGGTATGGGTTCGATGCGTTCGGCTGTTCGGTTCACGATGTGATCGGCACGCGCTGCGATCCCTACACCCACCATGTGCTGAGCGACGGCGATCATTATCATTATTGCTGCCATTCCAACCTGACGCGGGCCCTGTCGGCGGCGTCACAGATCAAACCGCAGGACTGCGAATGTCATGTGCATGATGTGCTGAATGTGTTCATGGCCACCGGATTTTCGCGCGAAACCGGGCAATACATCATGAAGGCCAGCCCGGTTCGCCCCGGTGATTATCTGGAATTCTTTGCCGAGATCGATCTTTTGGGGGCTTTGTCGGCCTGTCCGGGGGGGGATTGTTCGGCCGAGCATTCGTCGGATGCGGCGGCCTGCTATCCGCTTTTGGTGCAGGTCTACGCGCCCAAGGCCCCGCCCAAAGGCTGGAAAGAGCCCGCGCGCAACGGATATGACCGCACGCACGGGCTTTCGCCGGATCAGCAGTAATAGGTTTCGATCTCAAGCAACTGGCTTTGGCCATAGCGGTCGCCCCAGGCAAAACCCGCCGGCAGGATGCGGTCGATTTCGGCCCAATCCTCATCGGTAAAGCGGATCGTCGGTGCGGCGAGCCATGCGCTTAGGTTTTCGGCCTTGCGGGTTCCGGGGATCGGGATCAGATGGTCCCCCTTTTGCAAGACCCAAGCCAAGGCCGCGGCGGGAGTGGACCACCCGCGCGCGCGGGCGAAGTCGCGGAATTTGTCGATCGCCGCCACGTTGCGCGAAAAGTTCGGTTCCATGAACCGGGGGTTCACACCGCGGAAGACGTCTTGCACATCGGCCAGAGACAGGGGCGTGTCGCCAAACATCCCGCGGCCCAGCGGCGAAAACGGCACAAAGGCGATCCCCAGATCCTTGCAGGCCCGGATGACACCCAGCTCTGGTTGGCGCGACCATAGCGAATACTCGTTCTGAACGGCGGTGACCGGGTGGATCGCATGGGCGTCACGAATGGTCGAAGGCCCCACTTCCGACAGGCCATAGCCTCCAATCAGACCTTCCTTGACGAATTTCGCTAAGGTCTCGATCACTTCTTGCAGCGGGCGGGCGTGTTCGCGGCGATGGATATAAAACAGCTCCACATGGTCCCGGCCCAGCCGCTTGAGCGACCCTTCCAGCTCTGCGCGCAAATGGGCTTCGGAATTGTTGACCCGACGCGGTGGGCCATTTTCAAAGCTGGCCTTGGTCGCGATGGCGACCTTGGCCTTTCTGCTGGCAAGCCATTGGCCCAAAAGGCTTTCGCTGATGCCCATGCCATAGACATTCGCGGTGTCGATGAAATCGATCCCGGCGTCATAGACGGCATCCATACATTTCAGGCTTTCTTCGGTTGTGGTGGCCCCAAAGATGCCGCCAAAGGACATGGCCCCAAAACCGATTCCGCCGACCCATGGGCCATTGGCCCCCAATTTGCGCTGTTCCATCCGGCTTCCCTTTCTGTTGGCGACAAGGAAGCCGATTGAACTCCGGGCGTCAACCGTGGCCGTTCACATAAGCCAGCCCCGTGAACTGCGCCCGCAAGGCCCGGGTGCGATGGGCCACGGTTTCCGGCGCATTGGCCCGCAGGCCTTCGGCAATCAGATCGGCCAGCGCGGCAGCATCCGAAACGGTGACCCCACGGCGCACCAGTTCCGGTGTGCCGATCCGCAGACCATTCAGATCGCCCGGCACTTCGTCCGTTGGAAGCCCGATGCCACAGGCCAGAAACCCGGCCTTGCGAAGGGTCTTTGACGCGGTTTGCCCGCCGCCAAAGGGCGCCGCCAACACCGCGAACTGGTGCGAGGTCGTGGCCACGCCGCCCTTTCCACGGAAAACGGGAATGCCGCGCGCCTCTAACGCTTTGGCCAGTGCCACGGAAACCTCTACCATCGCCTTGGCATAGGCTTGGCCATGGTCGCGCCAATCCAGCAAGGTGATGGCCAAGGCGGCCGATTTTGCCGCGTCAAAATTGGCGGTCATGCCCGGAAAGGCAATGCGATCCAACGTTTCGGCGATATGGGCGTCACGCGTGACGATCAGGCCCCCGGCAGGCCCGCCCAGCGATTTATAGGTGCTCATCGTCATCAGATGCGCGCCCTGATCCAGCGGGTTTTGCCAAGCTTTGCCCGCGATGATCCCGCATTGATGGGCGGCGTCAAACAAGACATGCGCGCCGACCTCGTCCGCGATGGCGCGGATTTCGGCAACTGGATGCGCGAACAGGTTCAAGGACCCGCCAATCGTGATCAATCGCGGGCGTTCCCGCAGTGCCAAGGCCCGCAAACCGTCGAGATCGATGGTATATCCATCTGCATTGACCGGAGCGGCAAAGGTTTTCAGACCGTAAAGCCCGGCGCAGCCATCGGCGTGATGGGTCACATGGCCGCCCACGGCGGGCGGCGGGGCGATGATGGTATCCCCCGGTTTTGTCAGCGCCATAAAGCCGTAAAGGTTCGCCAATGCCCCAGACCCGACCCGAATTTCGGCATGGGTGGCGCCGAAAATTTCACAGGCGAGTTCGGCGGCAATGACCTCGAGCTCTTCGATCGCCTCAAGCCCCATTTCATATTTGTCGCCCGGATAGCCCAGCGAGGGGCGCGACCCCAATCCCCGTGCAAGCGCCGCCTCGGCGCGGGGGTTCATCACATTCGTTGCCGGGTTCAGGTTAAAGCAGTCCTGATCGTGGATTTGCTGGTTCTGCCGGATCAGCGCCTCGATCCGATCATTGACCACCGAAGAGGGGGCCGAAACCTGTGTGGCCAGAGATTGGATATAGGTCTCGCACGCGGCAGGAACCCAAGGGCGGAAAGCGGAATGCGGCATGGCTGATCTCCTTTGGCGATACCCTGACGCCATCTCCGCTTGCGGGCAAATCAGATTTGCGGAAAATTAGGGTTAGAAAAATTAGGCCTCATATGCCCGTTCATCCGCCGAACCCGCCCGATTTTCCGTTGAACGCCCTCCGCGCATTCGAGGCGGCGGCGCGGTTGGGGGGCTTTGCGGCAGCGGCTGTCGAACTGGGCGTTACGCCCGGGGCGGTCGCGGCCCAGATCAAATCGCTGGAAAGCCGGATCGGGGTCGCGCTGTTTGATCGACGGGCGCAGGGCGTCGCCTTGACCCCGGTGGCGGCCAAGGTGTTTCCGCAGCTTCAATCGGCCTTTGATGCGCTGGCCATGGCCAGTCGCACGCTTCGCGAAGAGGCACAGCCCCAGCGGGTGCATATCGCGGCCTTGCCCTGTTTGGCGCAACTGTGGCTGTCGCCGCAATTGCCGGGGCTGCGGGCCCGTTCGCCCGAGATCGTGGTGTCGATCACGGCGATGGAAACGCCCCCGCAGGTGAAACGCAGCCCTTATGATCTGTGTCTTTTCTATGGAACCGGGCCGGGGCAGCGTTTGGCCGATGATGTGATCTTTCCGGTTTGCACGCCCGAGATTGCCGCGCGGCTGCATCATCCCCAGCAATTGGGGGCGCTGCCCTGCATTGCCGATGCCAGTTGGGCGCAGGATTGGCCGAATTGGATGCGTCATGTCGGGGCAGGTGAGGTTGTGGTCAAGGGCCCCGTCTATTCGCTTTATTCCCTTGCCGTCGAAGAGGCGGTGAACGGGGGCGGCGTTCTGATGGGACATGCCGATCTGATCGCCCGTCATTTGGAAACGGGCCGTCTGGTGGCGCCCTTTCCGCAAAAGCTGCGATTGGATCGCGGGCTTTACCTTTGGTCATCGCGGGCAAAGGCAAGGCAGGGCGGCCCAATCGCCTTGGTTCAGGACTGGTTGGTCAAGGGGCAAAGGCCGCTGTAAGCGCGATCTTCACCATGTCGCCAAAGCTTTGTTCACGCTGATCGGCGGGCAATGCCTCGCCCGTCAGGATGTGATCGGATACGGTCAGCACCGACAGGGCCCGTGCGCCATGGCGGGCGGCCAGAATGTAAAGCTCGGCGGTTTCCATTTCGACAGCCAGACAGCCATGGCGTTGCAGTTGCTCGGCCAGATCGGGGCGTTCGTCATAAAAGGTATCCGAGCTGAAGATCGATCCAACCCGCGCGGCCCCGCCCGAGGCGGCATGGGCGCGTGACAACAGGCCGAAATCGGCACAGGGGGCAAAGTTCAACTCACGGAAAATCGCGCTGGACGGGGTACCGATGGTTGAGGCCGTCATGGCAAGGATGACGTCGCGCACGTTGACATCGGGTTGCATGGCGCCACACGATCCGATCCGGATCAAAGTTTTGGCCCCATAGTCGCGGATCAGCTCATTGGCATAGATCGACAGCGATGGCATTCCCATTCCCGAACCGTGAATGGTCACACGATGACCATTCCACGTGCCGGTGTACCCCAGCATGCCGCGCACCTCATTGACCAGAACCGCGTCCTTCAAAAAGGTCTGTGCCGCCCAGCGTGCCCGGTAGGGATCGCCGGGCAACAGCACGGTTTCTGCGATTTCCCCCGGTTTCGCCCCGATATGAAAGGTCATTCTGCGCATCCTTTGACTGGTGTGTCGGGGCAGCGTAGGCAATGTCGATGGGGATGCAAAGTGCAGAATTTGGCGCACTATAACGTTATAGACTTGATTGGCGCGGCAGTTTGGGCGAAGTCCGCTGTCAATCTTTGGAGGATGGCATGGACGAATCGCGCATCGAAACGCTGTTGGATCAGATGACACTGGAAGAACAGGTTTCGATCCTGTCGGGCGAGGATTTCTGGTCGGTCCCCGCCATTGACCGTTTGGGCATCGGAAAGCTGCGCGTGACCGACGGTCCCAACGGGGCGCGTGGCGGCGGCAGCCTGATCAATGGCGTGAAATCGGCGGCCTTTCCGGTGGGCATTGCGGTGGGCGCAACATGGAACCCCGAACTGACGCAGGAACTGGGCGGGGCCTTGGCGGATGAGGTCAAATCCAAGGGGGCGCATTCCCTTTTGGCGCCGACGGTGAACATTCACCGTTCGGTCACCAATGGCCGCAATTTTGAATGCTATTCCGAAGACCCGACCCTGACCGCAGAATTGGCGGTGGCCTATATTCAGGGGCTTCAATCCAACGGGATTTCCGCGACGATCAAGCATTTCGTTGGCAATGAATCCGAGATTGAGCGCACCACCATGTCCTCTGACGTGGATGAACGGACGCTGCGTGAAATCTATCTGGTGCCGTTTGAGGCGGCGGTGAAAAAGGCCGGAACCTGGGCCATCATGTCCAGCTATAACAAGCTGAATGGCACCTATACGGCGGAAAACAAATGGCTGTTGACCGACGTGCTGCGCGGGGACTGGGGCTTTGACGGGGTGGTCATGTCCGACTGGTTCGGCAGCCGGTCAACCGCGCCCACGGTCAACGCCGGGCTTGATCTTGAAATGCCGGGTCCGGCGCGGGATCGGGGCGAAAAGCTGATTGCAGCGGTGCAATCGGGCGAAGTCAGCGCCGAAACCGTTCGCGAGCGCGCCCGCAACATGCTGCGCCTGATGGTGCGGACTGGCGCAATCGACGATCACCGCCCGTTTGAAGAGCAGGCGAACGATCGCCCGGCCACGCGTGCCCTGATCCGCCGCGCGGGGGCCGAGGCCAGTGTGCTTTTGAAAAATGACGGCGATCTGCTGCCGTTGGCCAAAGACCGCAAGATTGCCGTGATCGGCCCCAATGCCAAAACCGCGCAGATCATGGGGGGCGGTTCGGCGCAGTTGAACCCGCATTACGCCGTTTCTCCGTGGCAGGGTATGGCGGCCGCCGTTTCCGAGGCGGGCCTGACCTATGCCGCGGGCTGCACCAATCATCGGTGGGAGCCGCTGCTGGATGGCCCCTGCACGGTCGAATTCTATCACGGACCGTCGTTGCAGGGCCCGGTTCAGCACAGCGAGACCATGCCTTCGGCCATGGCGTTCTGGTTCCCGCCTTTTGCAGGGGGCAAGGTCGATCCGGCGAATTTCTCGGCCCGTGTGACCGCAGAATTCACCCCGACCGAAAGTGGCCTGCACCGGTTTGGCGTCTTTTCGGCAGGATATGCCAAACTGTACGTCGACGGAAAATTGGTCGCGAATGCGTGGGATGGCTGGTCCAAGGGGCGCACCTTCTTTGAGGAAGGCTGCGATGAAGTGATTGGCGAAGTCGTGCTTGCGGCTGGCAAAGCTGTTCAGGTGGTGATCGAATTCCGGTCAAAGCCTTCGGACAATCTGGTGTTCTCGGCCTTGCGCGTGGGTGTTGGCCGTCCGATGGGGCAGGCCGAAATCGCCGAGGCGGCGCGTGTGGCCGCAGAGGCCGATGTTGCCGTCGTCTTTATCGGGCGCAGCGGGGAATGGGATACCGAAGGATCGGATCTGGAAAACATCACGCTGCCGGGGCTGCAAGATGAACTGGTCGCCGCTGTCTGCAAGGCCAATCCGAACACGGTTGTCGTTTTGCAAACCGGTGGTCCGGTTCAAATGCCGTGGATCGATGACGTGAAATCGGTTCTGCAAAGCTGGTATCCGGGCCAAGAGGCGGGCAATGCCATTGCCGACGTGCTGTTTGGTGCAGCCGAGCCGACCGGGCGTCTGCCGCAAACCTTTCCGCGGCAGTGGCGAGACAACCCGACCCATTCCCAGGATGCGCTGGTCTATCCGGGGCTTGAGGGGCATGTCCGGTATGAAGAGGGCGTCTTTGTCGGCTATCGCCACTATGACAAGCACGGGATCGATCCGCTGTTCCCCTTTGGCTATGGCCTGTCTTATGGGACCTTTGCCATCGAGCAACTGGCGGCCGAGGCTGGGACCGACGGGGTTTCCGTTTCGCTGACCCTGCGCAACACGGGCGATCGGGCCGGCA
>JALQUQ010000105.1 GCA_023263735.1 Paracoccaceae bacterium
GAACTCGCCGCTGGTTTGGGATGGCACGATGACCAAGTCGCTGCGGGCCTATGCGCGGGCCAATCAGGCGGCGGTGGTGGTTCCGTTCATTCTGGGCGGGGCGATGGGGCCGGTGACCAATGCGGGGGCCATCGCGCAATCCTTGGCCGAGACCATGGCCGGATGTGCGCTGACCCAGTTGGAGCGCCCCGGCGCGCCGGTGATCTTTGGCAACTTTTTGTCGTCGATGGCGATGCGGTCGGGATCGCCCACCTTTGGCACCCCCGAGCCTGCCATCGGGTCGATGGTGATCGGGCAATTGGCCCGTCGGCTGAACCTGCCGCTGCGCTGTTCGGGGAATTTTACCACCTCGAAACTGCCCGATGCGCAGGCGATGACCGAAGGCACGATGTCGATGCTGGCGGCCATTCACTGTGGGGCGAATTTCATCCTGCATTCGGCGGGGTTTCTGGATGGGCTCTTGAGCATGTCCTATGAGAAATTCATGCTGGACGACGATCTGTGCGGGGCGCTGCATGCCTATCTGGATGGGGTGCAGGTGGATGACGATCAACTGGCGGTGGATGCCTTTGCCGAAGTGGGCCCGGGCAACCATTTCTTTGGCTGCTCGCATACGATGGCGCATTATGAGCATGCGTTTTGGGACAGCGGTCTGGCCGACAATGAACCCTTTGAGAAATGGGAGTTGAACGGCAGTCATGATGCGGCCTATCGCGCCAATCTGGCGTGGAAACGGCGGTTGGCCGAGTTTGAGGCCCCGGCGCTGGATCAAGGCATTCGCGACGGGCTGACCGATTTCATCGCCGAGCGGAAAGAGGGAATGGCCGACGCCTGGTATTGAGCCTTTGTCGACGCCTGCGCGCCCCGCCGGGAGGGAGGATGCCTCCGGCGGGGATATTTTTGCCAAGATAAAGGCGGCTTTGACAAAGGATCAGGCGGCGGGGTCGCTGTAGCGGTGGGACTGGCCCCGCCAATCGAGGACATCCCAATGCCCGGCCCCGTGGTGGGAGAGGTAGGCGGGGCCGATCGGGGATTTGCCGTACCCGCCCGGAATGTCGAGGATATAGGTGGGCAGGCAAGGCCCGGGCAGATGGCCGCGCAGCGCGGCGATCAGGGCTTGCCCCGCCGCAATGGTGGTGCGGAAATGGCTGGCGCCGCGGGCCAGATCGCAATGGTGCAGGTAATAGGGTTTGACGCGCAGCGCATAGAGCCGCCGGAACAGGCGGTCGAGCGTTTCCACCTGATCGTTCACCCCCTTGAGGAGGACCGACTGCGACAAGAGCGGAATGCCCGCATCGGCCAGGGAGGCCAGCGCGGCCGTGGCGTTTTCGGTCAGCTCGTCGGGGTGGTTGGTGTGGATCACGATCCAGGGGGTCAGCCGGGTTTTCAGCGCGGCGATCAGGGCGGGGGTGATGCGATGAGGGGCGACCACGGGCACGCGGGTGTGAAAGCGCACCACCGCGACATGGGGGATTGCGGCGATGCGCGCCAAAAGGTCAGAGAGGCGCCGCGCCGACAGCACCAGAGGATCGCCCCCGGTCAGCACCACCTCCCAGATGGCGGGGGTGCGGGCGATGTAGTCGAGCGCTTGCGTCAGCGCCTCTTCGGGCAGGTGCCCGGTTTCACCGACGGTTTCGCGGCGAAAGCAGAACCGGCAATACACCTCGCAGGTTTTGGTGACATGCAAGATCACCCGGTCGGGATAGCGGTGCGTCAGGCCGGGCACGGGGGCATGTGTGTCGTCCCCGATGGGGTCGGTCAGATCTTCGGGCCGTTCGATCAGCTCTTGGACCGAGGGCACGAATTGACGCGCCACGCCCGGCGAGCCGGCGGCGGCCATTTCGGGCGACATGCGCAGGCGAAAATCCTTGGCAACCTGGGTGAGGGCCGCGGTCTGTTCGGGCAAGACGAATCCGTGCTGCAGGAAATCCCCGACCGAGATCAGGGCCCGGCCGGAATGGGCATCGGGGGAGAGATCGGTCACGACCGCAGGCCCACCTCTTTCAACAGGCCCATGCGTTTGGCCTCGTAGTAATAGCCCTTGGCGTACCACATGACGGCGCGGTCTTCGTTGCGGCGCGACACGAGCCATGCGCCGCGCAGATATTTGCCCGCGTATTTCAGATTGGTTTCGGCATCCAGCAATTCTTCGGCCGGGCCGGTATGGCCCATCGTGCGGGCGGTTTGCGGCAGGATCTGCATCAGACCGTAATAGGGGCCGTTGCGCGCGCCGGCATTATAGCCGCTTTCGCGGCGGATCACCCGGTGGATCAGGCTTTCGGGCATGTCATATGCACGGGCGTATTTGGCCACCAGCGCCTGCATTTCGGGCGTGTTTCCGACCATGGGGGCGGCGGGCGGGGTGGCTTTGCGGTTGCCCGTACAGGCCGAGAGAGCGAGGGCCGAGCCCCCGAAGAGAAAGCTGCGGCGCGACACCGCCGACACGGAAAACTGCGAACGAACCATAGAACCCTCATGACCTTTTCGGGCCTCTTAGCGCAAAGTTCAGATCATCTCCAGTCGGGCGATTGCATCTGGCAGATCGGCGCGCAGATCTGGGGTCTAGGACTTTAGGCCACCTTTGCCGAAGGCCTTTGCGCTGATAGCATCGAGGGGAAAGGTTCGAATTCTTGTCTGTCTGTTTGGCCAGACGGGGTTTAGGCAAAAGGCAATGACCATGAAGGTTCCTTTGGAAACGGTGGAGCGCAAGCTGGCAACGGCGTTGGTGGTGGATGACCACCCCCTGTTTTGCGATGCGTTGACCATGACGCTCAAGGCGGTGTGCGGTTTGCAGCGGACCGATACGGCCGATTGTCTGGCGGCGGCGATCAAGCGGCTGGAAGAGGGGGCCATGCCCGATGTGGTGGTGCTGGATCTGAACCTGCCCGATGTGGATGGCATGGATGGTCTGGTGCGGCTGAAGGCGGCGGCGGGGGCGACGCCGGTGATCGTGGTGTCGTCGCTGGCGGACAACCGGGTGATTTCGGCGGCATTGCGGGCGGGGGCGGCGGGGTTCGTGCCCAAGCACAGCCACCGCGATGTGTTTCGCGCGGCCTTTGATCAACTGCGTGAGGGGCGCACCTTTACGCCCGAAGGGTTCAGCGCCGAAGGGGATGCGATCAGCGGCAACCGCCGGGATGAGGCGGTGGCGCGACTGTCGTTGTTGACCAAACAGCAGGCCCGCATTCTGCAACTGATCTGCGAGGGCATGCTGAACAAGCAGATTGCCTTTGATCTTTCGATCGCCGAGACGACCGTAAAGGCGCATGTGACGGCGATCATGCGGAAACTGGGGGTGCAAAGCCGGACGCAGGCCGTGCTGATCGCCCGCAATGTCAGTTTTGACAGCCTGATGTTTGGCGAAGAGTGACCGACCCGCGCGCCCCGAGATCGGCGGGGCGGGTGCGGGGTTGCATAGCGCCGGAGTTTGGGCCTAGCCTCGGCTGTGGGAGGACGAGGAGCTTGACTGCAGGGGAGGTGCCCCGCCTGTGGCGGGATGATCTGACATCGCTTGAGGCGCCTGACCCTTGTGGGTTTGGGGCAGGTTTGCGCTATGGCGCGGTCATGGCCGATGACCCGGCGGCGGCGGCGCATCTGGTTCGGCAATTGGGCCCGGGGCCGTTTTCGCGCATCATCCTGTTTTTGTCGCCGGAAACCGCGATTGACCGGCTGATGCAGGACTTGGCCCAAGCGTTTGACCCAAGGATCGTGATCGGCTGCACCACGGCTGGCGAAATCACGCAGAAGGGCTATTCCGAGGGCGAGATCGTCGCGCTTGGCCTGATGGACAGCCATTTTCTGACCGATTGTCTGGTGGTGCCCGATCTGGCGGTGATCGATGGTCAGGGCCTGATTGGCGAAATGATCCGTCGCCGCGCGGCCATGGCCGACCGCACGCCCGATTGGGCGACCGAATTCGCCTTTCTGATGGTTGACGGGATGTCGCTGCGCGAAGATGCCTTGACCACCGCCATTGCGCCCGGTCTGGGCAACCTGCCGCTGTTCGGCGGATCGGCGGGGGATGGCACGCGGTTTCAGGCGACCCGGGTGATCTGGCACGGCAAGGCCCTGTCGAATGCGGCGGTGCTGATGCTGGTGCGAACGCGCTGCCGGGTGCAGGTGTTCCGTCTGGATCATCTGGTGCCGACCGATGTGCGCATGGTGGTGACCGAGGCCGAGCCCAGCCGCCGGATCGTGCGCCAGATCAACGCGGAACCCGCCGCGCGTGAATATGCGCGGCTTTTGGGGCGTGACCCGGGCCAGTTGACGACCTTTACCTTTGCCGCGCATCCGGTGGTGGTGCGCTTGGGCGGGGGGCATCATGTGCGCGCCATTCAACAGGTGGATGAAAACGGCGATCTGATCTTTTTCTCGGCCATTGATGAGGGGCTGGTGCTGACCTTGGCCGAACCGCAGGATCTGGTGGCGCATCTGGAGCGGGAGCTTTCCGCCCTGTCATCGGGCGGGGTGGCCCCGGCGGCCATTCTGGCGTGCGATTGCATCTTGCGGCGGATGGAAGCCTTGGAAAAGCAGAAAACCGGAGCGATTTCGGCGGTGATGCGCAAACATCGGGTGGTGGGGTTTTCCACCTATGGCGAGCAGTGGAATTCCATGCATGTCAACCACACGATGACGGGCGTTGCGATCTATGCCGATGATGCCGAGGTTCTGCCGTGATCCCGTCTATCCTGAACCCCGGCGATCCGCCCGAGCGTCAGATTGCCAAGCTTTTGACCATCGCGCAGGTGTTGATGCGGCGGGTGGAGCAAGACACCGACGATTCCGGCGCGGCCTACGCCCAGTTTCAGCGCGCGGCGATGCTGGAAGATCAGGTCCGCCAACGCACGCGCGATCTGGAACGCGCGCTGGATCTGCTGAACGAATCCAATGCGCGGCTGGCCCTTGCCAATCGCAGCGCCGAGGCCGCGCGGCAAAATCTGGCCAGCGCGATCGAAACCATTCAAGAAGGCTTTGCCCTGTTTGACGCCGAGGAACGGCTGGTTCTGTTCAATTCGCGCTTTGGGATGCACATGGATGATATCCGCCCCAAGTTGCGCCCGGGGATCAGTTTTGACGATTATGTCGATGTGGTCGCCCAGTCGGGTCATCTGGCCTTGCCCCGCGATACCTCGCCCGATGATTGGGCCGCGCGCCGCAAACGCCGCCATCTGGACCGCCATGTCATCTTTAACGTGGCCGTGGCGGGGGACCACTGGATGCAGGTCAGCGAACACCGCACCAGCGATGGCGGCACGGTGATCTTGCAAACCGATGTGACCGACATCATCCGCAATGAACGGCAAGAGCGCGGCAAGTTGCTGGACGATCAGGCCCGGATGATCCGCGCCACGCTGGACCATATCACCCAAGGGGTCAGCATCTTTGATGCCGAGGCGCGGCTGGTTGGCTGGAATGATCGGCTGGGCAAGCTGTTGACGCTGCCCTTGGGGCGGGTGCGGCGCGGCATTTCGTTTGAAACGCTGATCGACCGGTTTCAGACCATGTTCGCCTTTTCCGATGGAACCACGCAAGGTGAGGTTCTGGCTTGGGCGCATGGGGCAGGGCGACGCCAGCCGATATCGTTCGAACTGCGGCGCGAGGGGCAGATTCTGGCGGTCTTTGGCCAGGAAATGCCCGACACCGGTTTTGTGTTGTCGTTTACCGATGTCACCTCGGAACGCGCGGCGATCGAGGCGATGGCGCAGGCGAATGAAACGCTGGAAGCCCGCGTGATGGAACGCACGCTGGAATTGGAGGATGCCTTGGCGCGGGCCGAACGGGCCATCGCCAGCCGGTCGCGCTTTGTGGCGGCGGCCAGCCATGACCTGTTGCAACCCCTGTCGGCGGCCAAGCTGTTCATCAGTTCGATCGATGATGCGGGGTTGGGGCCGGCGGTGCGGGAATCGCTGGAAAAGACGCAGAACGCCCTGTTGTCGGTCGAGGGGATCTTGGGCGCGCTTCTGGATATCTCCAAGCTGGAATCGGGGCGGGCAGCGGTCAGCGTGGGGCCGGTTCATCTGGGCCGGATGCTGACCCAGTTGCGCGATGAATTCGGGGCCATCGCGGCGGCCAAGGGGCTTGGCCTTTCGTTTCGCGCGCTGGATGTGACCGTGCAGTCGGATGCCACCTATTTACGGCGGATTTTGCAGAATCTGATCGGCAATGCCATTCGCTATACCACCAAGGGCCGGGTGCTGGTGGCGGCCCGGCTGCGGGCGGGGGCCGTTCGGTTGGAAGTCTGGGACACGGGCCCCGGTATCCCCGAAGAAGAACAGGACAACATCTTCAAGGAGTTCCACCGCCTGAACGCGCGCGCCTCGGCAAGCGAGGGCATGGGGCTGGGATTGGCCATCGTGGAACGGGCCGCCGCGCTGTTGGGCCATCCGCTTGGGGTGTCGTCCCGGCTCGGGTCGGGATCGTGTTTCCTGTTGCAAGTCCCGCTGGCGGGGGAAGGGGCCGAGGTTGCACCCCTTGCTGCCACCCCGATGCAGGCCACGACCCGCCGCCGCTTTACCAACCGCATCGGCTTTGTCGTCGAAAACGACGAGGATTTGCGCCGCGCCCTTTGTCTGTTGCTGGAGAAATGGGGCATTTCGGTGCTGGATGCCGCCAATGCCGAAGACGCCCTGTCGTTGATCGAGGAATTGGGGATTCTGCCCGATTTCTTTCTGGTCGATCAGCAACTGGGCGCAGGGATGACGGGCATTGCGTTCATCTTGCGCCTGCGGCGGCTGCACGGCGATATTCCCGCCCGTCTGGTGACCGCCAATCGAAACCCGGAGGTTGCGGCCGAAGCCGATGCGCATAACGTGCGCATGATGATGAAACCCATCGATTCCAGAGCTTTGGAAAGTTTCCTGTCCAGCCTCTGAGCGCGGGTGTCCATCAAAAAATATTTATTCGCTTACGACCAATGTTTCATAGCGACAAAGACGTCTGCGCCGTAAGCTTTGCCCGGAAGAGGGGGGATTTGCCCATGAAGATGTCGGACAGCCGAGACATTAACGCCAGCCCAGAGGATGTCTGGTCAGCCATTTTGAACCCAGAGGTTCTGAAAGAGTGCATTCCCGGATGCACCGAGGTGACCGGATCGCCCGACACGGGGTTTGAGGCGGTGGTCACGCAAAAGGTCGGGCCGGTCAAAGCCACCTTCAAGGGGGCCGTCACGCTGTCGGATATGGTCGTGGGCCAAAGGGTCACCATTTCGGGCGAGGGCAAGGGCGGTCCGGCGGGCTTTGCCAAGGGCGGCGCGGTCGTGACGCTGGAGCCGGTCGAAGGTGGCACGCGGCTGTCTTATGACGTCGAGGCCAATGTCGGCGGCAAACTGGCCCAACTTGGCAGCCGCATCATCGACGGCTTTGCCAAGAAAATGGCGGATGAATTCTTTGACCGGTTCAAGGCGGCTGTCGAGGGCCCGGAACAGGGCGAAGCCCCCGCCGAAACGGCGGCCGAATCTGTTGCGCAAACGGCAGAGGACGGCCAAGCTGAACCCAAAAAGGGCTGGGTCAAGCGGCTTTTGGGCGGCTGATCCGGCGCGAACAACCAAGGAAATTCCAAGGGAGGATACTATGACAAAGGTCACGATGACCGTGAACGGCAAGTCCGTTTCGGCCGAAACGGAGGGCCGCACCCTTTTGGTGCAGTACCTGCGCGACGGCCTTGGGCTGACCGGAACGCATGTTGGCTGCGATACCAGCCAGTGCGGTGCCTGCTCGGTGCATGTGAACGGCGAGGTGGTCAAGGCCTGCACCGTTTTCGCACAAGATCTGGCAGGGGCCGATGTGCGCACCATCGAGGGCATGGCAAATGCCGATGGGTCGCTTTCGACGTTGCAGCAAGCGTTTCAGGATTGCCACGGGCTTCAGTGCGGGTTCTGCACGCCGGGCATGGTGATGTCGTCGGCCGCGCTTTTGGCCAAGAACGCCACGCCGAGCGAGGCCGAAATTCGCCACCATCTGGAAGGCAACATCTGCCGCTGCACTGGCTATCACAACATCGTCAAGGCGGTGCTTCAGGCGTCGGGCCAAGAGGCCGGCGCGATTGCCGCTGAATAAACCTTAGAAATTTCAGATATTTGCGGCGGGCTTTTCAGCTGCTGCATCAAGGGAGGACGACATGCCCAAAGACGGTGGCATCGGCGCCAGCACAAAGCGGCGCGAGGACGTGCGGTTTCTGACCGGGAAGGGTCGCTATACCGACGACATCAACATTCGCGGGCAGGTCTATGCCCATTTCATTCGCAGCCAAGTGGCCCATGGCAAGATCGTGTCGATCGACGCATCGGCCGCCGAAGCCATGCCGGGCGTGGTCAAGGTTTTCACCAGTGCCGATTTCGCGGGCAAGGGCGGTCTGCCCTGCGGCTGGCAGATCACCGACCTGCACGGCAAACCGATGCTGGAACCCAAGCACCCCGTGCTCGCCGAAGGTAAGGTGCGCCATGTGGGCGACCCCATCGCCGTTGTGGTAGCGGAATCGCTGGAACAGGCGCGCGATGCCGCCGAAGCCGTGGAAATCGAGATCGAAGAGCTTCCCGCTGTGG
>JALQUQ010000106.1:0-8226 GCA_023263735.1 Paracoccaceae bacterium
GTCCGGCCCGCACATGGAATTCAGTGCGCAGATTGGTGACTTCCAAAAGCACGGTCATTCGCTGAACCTCGGATCAAAGGCATCGCGCAGGCCCTGACTTGCGACATTGATCGCCAGAACCAGCACAAGGATGGCCAGACCGGGGAAGGTCGAAACCCACCAGGCCTCAAGGATGAAGGCGCGCCCGTCCGAGACCATGCTGCCCCAGCTTGCGGTGGGCGGCTGCACGCCAAGCCCAAGGAACGACAAGGACGCCTCGAGGATGATCACATTGGCCATGCGGATGGTCGAGACGACGATGACGGGCGACAGGATATTGGGCAGGATCTCGCGCCACATGATATGGCGCGACCCGGCCCCCAGGGCGCGCGCGGCCTCGACATATTCCAATTCGCGCACGGCCAGCGTCTCGCCCCGCACCACGCGGCAGGGGATCACCCATTCCTTATAGGCCAAGGCCAGCACGATGTTCATCAGGCCCGGCCCCATCATGGCCATCAGACCGATTGCAAAGATCAGATAGGGAAAGCCCAAGAGGATATCGACGACGCGGCCGATGATGACATCCACCCAGCCCCGGAAATAGCCCGCCGCCAGACCGGCCAGAATGCCCACGCCGGTGGCAAGCAAGATCACCGCAAGTCCGATGAAGATCGAGATGCGGGCCCCATAGATGATGCGCGACAGGATATCCCGGCCAAGCGCGTCGCAGCCCAGCGGATAGGCCCATTCGCCCCCCGCGATCCAGACCGGTGGCTGGAGGCGGCGGAACAGGTCGGTCGCATTGGGGTCTTGCGGGGCGATCAGGGGTGCTGCGACCGCCATGATGACAAAGGCCAGCACGACCAGCACCGAGACCATCGCCAGACGGTTGCTGCTGAACTGATGCAGGTTGCGGCGAAAAAGCGAGTCAACGGATGGGGGGGAGGTTGCGTCGGTCACAGCTTCACCCTTGGGTTCAGGACGGTGTAGAGGATGTCGGCGATGAAGTTCAGCAGCACATAGGTCACGGCGTAAAGCAGCACCGCCGCCTGAACCAACGGGTAGTTCCGCAGAAAGATGCTTTCGACCACCAGCCGCCCCAGACCGGGCCAGCCAAAGACGGTTTCTACGATCATGTTGCCCCCAAGCAGGCTGCCGGTTTCGATTGCGGCCACCGAAACGGTCGGGATCAGCGCGTTCTTCAGCGCATGACGGTAGAGCACACGGCGGCGGGGCAGGCCCTTTGCCTCGGCAAAGGTGATGTAATCCTGGCGCATCACCTCCAGCATCGAGGTGCGGGTGACCCGCATCAGGATCGCGGTCATCGGCAGGCCCAGCGTGATCGCTGGCAACAGCAGATAGCGCAAAGCCTCGCCAAAGGCCGCGATATTCCCCGCGACCAGCGTATCGATCAACAGAAAGCCGGTGACGGCAGGCACTTCGCTGGCATAGCCGATCCGTCCCGACACCGGCAGGATCTGCAGATGTACCGAAAACAGCAAGATCAGCAGGATGCCGAACCAGAAGCCCGGCAGCGAAACCCCCAGCAAAGCGCCCACGGTGGCAAGCCGGTCAAAGATCGAATTCTTGCGGATCGCGGCCAGCACCCCCAAGGGAATGGCGGTCGCAAGCGCCACGATCAGGGCCACAAGGCTCAGCTCGATGGTCGCGGGCAGGCGTTCGGCGATCACATCGGCCACGGGGCGGCCGTGATAGAAACTCTGCCCGAAATCGAATTGCACGGCATTGGCGACAAACAGCAGGAAGCGTTCGGCCATGGGCTTGTCCAGCCCCAGATCCCGGCGCAGGGCGGCCTCTTGGTCGGGCGTGATCGCCTGCTCTCCGACCATGATCTGCACCGGGTCGCCCGGGGTCAGCGCCAACATCACAAAGACGATCAGGCTGACCCCAAGCAGGACGGGGATAAGCTGGATGATCCGCTCCAGCAGCTTTCCCATACTCATCTCCCATCCTCCCGTTTCAGATCAGTTCAGGCAGGCATCATGCAGGTTGATGCGGCTGTCCGCACTGGGCTGCCAGCCGCTCACCCGCTTGGACACACCATAGATGTCCTTGGGCACCCACAGATAAACGTAAGGCTGATCGGCGTTGATCATCATTTCGGCATCCCGATACATCGCCTTGCGCTTTTCGACATCCAGTTCCACGGCGGCCGCATCCAGCAGGGCGTCGAGGTTGGGGTTGGCATAGCCCGCCGAATTGCCACGGTCATTGGTCTTGTGGGTGGGCGTGAAGATGTCGAACGGGTCCAGCGAGCCGTTGCCCCAGCTGGTGAAATACATATCGCCAGATTTGGGGGCGCCCTTGGTGCGCCACTTGTCCGAAAGCTGTGCGCCCTCGCCCACGGTCACGGTCGTACGGATGCCGGCATTGGTCAGCATCGAGGCAATCGCCTCGGCCGTATCCTTGAACGCGCCTTCGGTGTCCATCGTCACGTCGATGCCATCCGGAAAGCCCGCTTCGGCCAGCATCGCCTTGGCTTTCTCGGGGTCATATCCGACCTTCGGCAGATCGCTTGACCCAAAGGCATCCGGCGACAGGATCCCGTCGATCGGCGCGGCATTTCCGGCAAGGATCTTGTCGATGATCAGCTGCTTGTCGATGGCCATGGCCGCGGCCTGGCGCACCTTCAGGTCATCGAAATATTCGCCTTGCATGTTCATGGCGATAAAGAAGCTGCGGGTGCCGTTCACGGTCATCACCTGCGTCGCGTCATTGGCTTCGACCTGACCGATCGAAAAGGCGGGCAGTTCGTTGATGATATGAACCTCGCCCGCCAAAAGCGCGGCCACGCGGCTGGCGCTTTCCGGGATGATCTTGAAGATCACGCGATCGACGCAGGCCTTGCCGACAGGGGCGATGTCAGCCGCGCCGCCATAGTAATCGTCAAAGCGTTCAAGGATGACCGCGTCGCCCTTGCGCCATTCGACCAATTTGAACGGCCCTGTGCCGTTTTCGCCGGTCGCAACACCTTCGTTGCCCATCTTTTCAACCCAGGCTTTCGAGACGATCTGCTGGTTGGGCAGCATCGCGGGAAGGATCGGCCAGGGCTCGCTCAGCGTAAAGCGCACCGTATCGGGGGCGGTGACGGTGACCGAGGCGACCGGCCCCATCAGCCCCTTGCGCGGGCTGGTCACCCCATCGCCCATGCCGCCGTCTTGCACGATGCGGTCAAAGGTGAATTTCACATCCTCGGCCGTCAGGTCGCTGCCATCGTGGAACTTGATGCCGGGGCGGATCTTGAAGTCGTATTCCGTGGCCGAGATCTGGGTCATCGACTCGGCGATTTCGGGGACGACCAGCATATTGGCATCGCGCGTCACCAGACCATCATACATGTTGCGGATGATCGTTTCGGTTTCACGCTTGCGGTGGTTGGCAGGGTCAAGCGTATCGGCATCAAGGGTGAAACCGACAATCAGGTCGGCGGCCTGCGCTGTTGCAGTGAAAAGGGCAGGAGTGGCAGCCAAGGCTGTGGCCATCAGCAGTCGCGGAAAAGCTTTCATATGATTTCTCCCATGTTGTGTTGCCCCGGTTCTTTGGGTGCATTGGTCCAGCGGGCGCGGACATCAGAAATAGATGCATAAGTCGTGCCAATTGATCTCGGGCGGGGGCGCGGGGTTCACGGGCCTCTGGCCCAGTGTGCGCGTGAATTCCACGCCATGGCGTTTGATGCTCACGCCTTGCGTCGGGCTGACCGCGCGGGAATACCGGCAAGGCTTCGATATTTGGCCACGGTTCGCCGTGCCAATGCCGCCCCTTCGGGCAAAAGGATCTCGGCAATCGCGGCATCGGTCAGGGGCGATGCGGGGTCTTCTTCTGCGACGAGGGCCTTCATCCTGTCCAGAACCGCGCGCACGGACTGCGGGTCTTCAAGGTGCCGGGTCTGGGGGGCGGCCGCGCACATGAGATCGCGCAGTCGCAGGGTGCGGCGGGGGATCTTCATGACAAGCGCCGCCGTCACCCGACTGACCGTGCTGCGGTGAAACCCCGTGGCCGCCGCCAGATCGTTGATGGTGAGGACGGCAATCGCCCCAAGGCCCCGCAAATGGGCATCCTGCCGCTGGACGATTTCCGCGGCAATCGACAGGACCGTGGCATTGCGCCGCTCAATCGCCTGGATCAGCGTCTTGGCCTCGCGCCGGGCCCCGGGGGGGCCACCATCCGCGCTCAGATGCAGGCTGGGGGTCGTGGCCGCGTTCAAGGTGAGCAGCCAACCCTCCCCGTCGCGCTCCAGAACCAGATCGGGCGGCAGCGCGGGAACCGGCGCATCACAGAATGCGGCTCCGGGTTTCGGGTTCAACTGGCGCAAGGCCCGCACCATCCCCTGCAGCGCCTCAAGGTCACAGCCGCAGAGGTCGGCCAGATCGTCCAGCTTGCCCGCGGCCAGCATTGGCAGATGATCCAGCAGCCGCTGAAAGGCGGGGGTCAAAAGCCCCCTCTCTCTGGCCTGCAACAGCAGACATTCCGCCAGCGAGCGCGCGAAAAGCCCGGTCGGTTCCGCGCCCTGCATCTGGCTCAGCACATCTTCGACGCGCGCGATGGGAACGCCCATGGCCTCTGCGATCTGCGCGACGCTCTCGCCCAGCCAGCCGGATGGCTCCAGCGCCATCAGCAAGGCTTCGGCGATGGGCCTGTCTGATTTTTTGCGCAGCAAAAGGGGGATCTGCGCCGAAACATGCGCGACAAGACCCGGATCGCCTTGCACGATGCGGTCGCTTTCGCTCCCCCCGAGCCCCCGCTGCGACAAAGGCATCGCCCCCTTTGCGGCCCCGGGGGCGGAAACCGACCGCATCAGCGACAGCCATTGCGCGGGGCGGTCCTCGACGACCTGCGCCAGCGCATCGCTCTGTCGCCTCAGATCCGCCAGTCTGGCCGAGAGGTCGACATTGGACAAAGCCAGAAACCCGATGGCCTGTTGCAGGGCGGGGGTCATGGCCAGCGCGCCCCGTTGCTCGACCGTCAGAGCCACTTTTCCCATTGTGTCGACTCCCCCCGTGTCGACTCCCCCTGTGTCGACGCGCCTGTATCAAACACCGGCCGCGGCCCATATTAGGGGGGCCATCCCCTGCAGGGCAACCCCGCAATCCTGAACGAAAAAGACGCGCCCCTGCCCCCTGCCCTCGCCTGTGGGTCAAGCCTGCCCGGGCCGGCCTGATGGCTGACTAGGTCCGGGCGCGTTCAAAGGCGGCCCAAGCCGCTTCAAAGGTTGCAAAGTCAAAGCCCGCCTTGCGCGCCGGGTCAAGCACCAGCCGTTCGGTGGCCTGCAGTTTGGCGATGGCGGTGGCCAGAGGGGCGATCACCTCGGTCGGTATGACCACAGCGCCGTGGCGGTCTGCATGGATCAGCTCGCCTTGGCGGACCTCCAGCCCCATCACCCGCACCGGCAGCCCGATGGAGCGGACATGTACAAAGCCATGGCTGGGGCCGATGCTGCCCGCAATCACCGGAAAGCCCTGCGGCAGATCGCCAAGGTCGCGCACGACCCCATTGGTCAGCGCCCCGGACAGGCCAAAGCCCTTGTGGATCGTGGTGTTGATTTCGCCCCAATAGGCCCCGATGCAATGGGGATAGTCCAGATCCTCGATCACCGCGACCGAGGGTTTCGGCGCGTCATACATCGCCTTGTAATAGGCCATCCGGCGGGCACGGATCACGTCTGGCGGTTCGGTTGGCGGGGCAAGGGCCGCGATCTGGGCGGTTGCGGCATAGCCCACCACGGCACGGCCGGGTTCGGTGCAGATCATCGTGCCCCGGGTAAAGCGGTCAAATCCGCGTTTGCCCTGCACCCCTTCGATGGCATTGCAGACGGTTGGGGTGTCGACACGGGAGAGAAGCTCAAGAAGATCAGGTGTCATTCGTCCTCCAGCCAGCGACGCAGGGCCGCCGTTGTTTCATCGGGGCGTTCAAGGGGTGGCAGGTGGCCCGCGCCGTCGATGACCACCAGTCGCGACTGCGGCATCAGACGGTGCATCAGGTCGTGGCGGTCGCGCGGGCAGAGCCGATCCTCGGCCCCCATCAGAACCAGCGCGGGGCCTTTGAAGGCGGCAAGCGTGGCCTGCCGATCGGCCCGGTCCCGCAGGGCGCGCGATTGCGTGGCAAAAACCTGCGGCCCAAGGGTCAGGGCCATGTCAAGGCAGAGGTCAAGCAGCTGGGTCTTGCCCGGCCCCTTGGCCAGATAGTTCGGTTTCATCTCATCGCGCATCACCCCCGCCAGATCGCCCGTCAAGGCGCGCGCGATCTGGGGCGCGCGGCGGGCTTGCACCTCGGGGCGTTCGGCAAGGGGGTTGGTGTCCAGAAGGGCCAGCCGTTCAACCCGCTCGGGCGCCTGTGCCAGCACCTCCATCGCCAGAATGCCGCCCATCGACAGCCCGGCCAAGGCAAAGCGGGGCGGCGCCTTTTGCAGGAACGCCTGCGCAAGATCGGCCATCGTTTCCGCCCCGGTGGGCAGGAAATGCGTCACGCTTTGCGGGGGAAGAGCGGCTGGCAGGCCGCCCCACATGCGCGCATCGCACATCATGCCGGGGATGAGGATCAGCGGGAACATCAGACGCGCCGCGCGCCCTCTTTCAGGGTTGCGAGTTTTGCCCAAGCGATTTCGGGGTCCACCGCGCCGAACCCCGCAAAAGTGCCAAAGCCGCAATCGCTGCCCGCGATCACGCGGTCAGGGCCGACGATTTCGGTGAACCGCTCCAGCCTTTGGGCCACCAGATCGGGATGTTCGACAAAGTTGGTCGTCGTATCCACCGCGCCCGGCACCAAAATCTTGTCCGACGGGATCTCGCCCGCGCGGTCGCGGAAAACCGTCCATTCATGGCCATGCCGGGGATTGGCGGTTTCAAACAAGACGTAGCGCGCGGGCACCGCCATCAGCAGGGAAAACACCTGTGCCATGTCGATGTCGCAGCAATGCGGGCCCTCATAATTGCCCCAGCAGATATGCAGACGAATGTTGTCGCGGGGCAGCCCGTCCAAGGCCCGCTCCAGCGCCTCTACATGCGTCGCGGCAACCTTCAGAAACTCCTGATCGCTCAGATGGGTGAACAGCATGTGGCGCGACAGGGCCAGATCGGGGCAATCCAGCTGCAGATCCAGACCAGCCTCAAGGATCGTGCGGTATTCTTCGCGCATCGCATCGGCAAGCGCGTTCAGATAGGCCTGACGGTCCGGGTAATAGGCGTTTTGCAGGAAGAGGCTGATCACACCGGGCGAGGCGGCATTCATGAATCCGCGCGTGACCCCATGGGCGGCCATGGCGGATTTCAGATTGCCAATGTCCTTTTGCAACTCTGCCTGACCGCGGCTTTCCACCGGTCCGGTGCATTGCGGGCGGGCATAGGTCGGGGTGCCGCCCTGTTTCGCCAGCCGGTCCAGAAAACTTGGGAACATCTTCAGATCGGCCGGCGCATTGCGCGCGCTGTCGCCGGAAAAGCCGGTATAGCGGTCTTTCACATAGGTGGCATAGCTGATCTTGGAACATTCGCCGTCCGAGACGATGTCGATGCCCGCCTCTGTCTGGCGGCGGACATTTTCCAGCACCGCCGCGGTCATGCAGGCGTCAAAGGCGGCCGGATCATAGGGCGCGCCGCGTTCGCGGGCGAAAAGGAAATCAACCACCGCCTGACTGCGGGGCAGCGAACCGACATGTGTGGCAAGGAGGGTCATCAGAGCAGCCTCCCCGTGGCGCCGGCGGGATCGTCGGTGTTCATGACGCGGTAGAGGCTGGCCTCGCCGGTCATGGCGGGGGCCAAGGAATGGTCCAGACCCGGCGGAATGGCGGCCGTATCGCCCGGGTTCAGAACGGTGGTTCCCCCCGACCATGACAGCCGCCAGTGGCCCCGCATCGGCATCAGGACCTCGTGGCAGTTCAGGGTATAGGGCGCGTCAGGGATCGAATGCCGCGACAGAAGCTCCACCTCAAAGCCGGGGCGATCGCGGAGCTTGCCGTGTGCCCCGATCACCTTGGCCGGTTGACGGTCTGACAGGGCCATCAGATCCCAATAGCGCGCAACATGGTTCGGGATCACATCCGCCGTGGTGGGTTCGGGAAAGGCTTTCAGCTCGTCCTCGGTCAACAGCGGCATGGGCGGCACGCCTTCGGGCAGGCTTTGCCCCTTCTTGGTGTCATACAGCTTGCCATTCTTGCCCAGCACCAGCCCATAATCCTTGGCATCGGTGATGACCTGCGGGGCCCAGACCACGCCGCCGCCCGCATCGTCCCCG
>JALQUQ010000106.1:8236-8487 GCA_023263735.1 Paracoccaceae bacterium
GGATGTTGAAGATATCGCCTTCCTCGGCGATGAACTCTCCGGCTGTGCCCCAGCGGCCCCAGAAAAATCTCCATCGCCCTTTCAGGACAAAGAAAACCTCGGCCGTGCGGTGGCTGTGCAGGCTGTTGCGGCACCCCGGCGGCTGACCTGCCGCGCCGATGTTGAAACCCGGCGTGTCAACGATATGGACGTGCTGATCGGGGCTTTCCGAGACCCCGCCCCCAATGATGGTGAAGTTTTCCTTGCGGTTT
>JALQUQ010000107.1 GCA_023263735.1 Paracoccaceae bacterium
CCCGCAACTGGGCGGCGATGCCCGGTTTGAACCGATCACCTTGCCCTTTGCCGAAAGCTTGCAATCCGTTCCGGTGATCGGCCCCTTTTACCAAGAGGTGATTTCCGGTCATTCGCTTCCGGTCTATGCGGCCTTTGCCGTTGTCGGATTGACGTGGTGGGTGATGTATCGCACGCGATTTGGTCTGCGCCTGCGGGCGGTGGGGGAAAATCCGGCAGCGGTTGACACGGCGGGCGTTTCGGTTGCTGGCTTGCGCTTTAGCGCTGTGATGATCACCGGGGTCCTGTGCGGTCTGGCTGGGGCCTATATGGCAACCGCACTTCAGGCCGGATTTGGCAAAGAGATGACGGCCGGGCGGGGCTATATTGCCCTTGCCGCGTTGATTTTCGCCAAATGGCGCCCGATCTCGGCCATGTGGGCCTGCCTGTTGTTTGGGTTCTTTCAGGCCTTGGCGCTGCGCCCTGATGTTGTGCAATCGGTGGTTCAGGTCAAGGTTCCAGTGCCCTTTCTTGACGCCCTACCCTATCTGCTGACGGTTCTGGTTCTTGCCGGATTTGTGGGCAAAGCCATTCCACCGCGTGCAGGAGGCGAACCCTATGTCAAAGAACGCTGAGGCGCTGAAGGTCATTCGTGACCGCGCCGGGGATGCCCCCGTTCGCTATGGGCTGATCCTTGGGTCTGGCCTTGGCCACCTTGCGCATCAGGTGGAAGGGGTGGCCATTCCCTACACCGACCTGCCCGGATTTCCGCATGTCAGCGTGTCGGGGCATAATCCGAACCTCCATATCGGCCAGTTGGGCGGCCTGCGCGTGGCCGTTTTCGGCGCGCGTGAGCACTATTACGAAAACGGCAATTCCGCGGCCATGCGCCCGGCGCTTGAAGTGCTCAGAAGTTTGGGAGCCGAAGCGTTGATCCTGACCAACGCCGCCGGTTCCATGCGCCCCGATATTCCCCCCGGCGATCTTATGCTGCTGTCAGACCACATCAATTACAGCGGTCTCAACCCCCTGATTGGCGAGCCGACCGATCAGCGCTTTGTGCCGATGGTGGATGCCTATGATCCGGCCTTGCGCGCGGCCCTCACCCAATCGGCCGCCTCAGAAGGCATCGACCTCAAGGATGGGGTTTACGCCTGGTATTCGGGGCCCAGCTTTGAAACCCCGGCCGAAATTCGCATGCTCAAGGGGCTGGGGGCTGACGCCGTTGGCATGTCTACGGTGCCCGAGGTGATCCTTGCGCGATTTCTGGGCCTGAAAGCGGTCGCGATTTCCACGATCACGAATATGGCGGCCGGGATGTCAGACGAAAAGATCAGCCACGAACACACCAAGGCGATGGCTCCCCTTGGGGCGGCAAAGCTTGAAAAGATCCTTCTGAATTTCTTTAGAAATCACAGGTAAGGCCGATGTGGGTTTGACTTCGCCGCGAAAGCGGCGCAAGCCTGCGATATACTCGCCCTAAATCGCGCGGTCCGCCATGCAGATTTATCTTCCGATTGCCGAGGTTTCGGTCAACGCCTTTGGGCTTTTGGGAATTGGTGGGGGCGTGGGCTTTCTGTCCGGGCTCTTTGGCGTGGGCGGCGGGTTTCTGATCACACCACTGCTGTTCTTTATCGGCATTCCTCCGGCCATTGCCGTGGCGACCGGGGCCAATCAGGTTGTGGCCTCTTCGGTTTCGGGCGTCTTGGCGCAGTTCAAACGCAAGGCGGTTGACCTGCCCATGGGGACCGTTTTGCTTTTGGGCGGCTTGGCGGGATCAACCGTCGGTGTCTGGGTCTTTGCGGCGCTGACGGCCGCCGGGCAAGTCGATCTGTTCGTGCAACTGGTCTATGTGCTGTTTCTGGGCTTTATCGGCCTGACCATGTTTGTCGAAAGCGCCCGCGCATTAATGCGGTCAAAGAAAACGGGCGGTCCCATTCGACGGGCGCATACGCACAATTGGGTGCATGGCTTGCCGTTCAAGATGAAGTTCCGCGCGTCCGGCCTTTATATCAGCGTGTTGCCGCCGTTGATGGTGGGCGCGCTGGTCGGCTTTCTGGCGGCGATCATGGGCGTTGGTGGCGGCTTTATCATGGTGCCTGCCATGATCTATCTTTTGGGCATGCCGACCAAGGTCGTCATCGGCACATCCTTGTTTCAGATCATCTTTGTCACCGCCTTTACAACGCTGATGCATGCGATCACGGCCAACACGGTAGATATGTTGCTGGCCATTCTGCTGATCGTGGGCGGCGTCATCGGGGCGCAATTCGGCTCGGTCGTCGGGGCCAAGCTCAAGGCCGAACAATTGCGCATTCTGCTGTCTTTGCTTGTGATCGCAGTTGCGGGCAAGATCGCGCTCGACCTCCTTTTAGAGCCGCAAGAGTTTTATTCCCTTACCCCGGGGCGCCTGCCATGAGGATCGCGGGCCCCCTGCTGATTGCTTTTGCGCTCTGGTACAGCCCAGCGCAGGCCAACGAAGAAATCGTGGCGGGCCTAAGCCAGAACCGCGTCGCGATCACCGCCGATTTCTCGGGCTCGGAAATCATGATCTACGGCGCGGTCAAGCGCGACGCCCCGCCACCGGGCTCTGCACCGTTGGAGGTGATCGTCACCGTCGAAGGCCCCTCGGCCCCGATTTCCGTGCGCAGAAAAGAGCGGCGGGCCGGCATTTGGGTCAACACCGACGAAATCCAGATCAACCGCGCGCCCAGCTTTTATGCCGTCGCCTCGACCGGGCCGATGGACAGGGTTCTTTCGCAGACCGAGGATTTGCGGCACAAGATCACCCTATTTCGGGCGATTTCGGCCGTTGGAACCAAATCAAAGGTTGAGGATGCAGAAAACTTTGTGGATGCGCTGATCCGCATTCGCAGCCGAGAAGATCAGTTTCGTGTCATGGAGGGGTCGATCCAGTTTACCGAACAGACCCTCTTTCGCGCAGACATCGGTTTGCCCGCAAATCTGACCGAGGGCAATTATCGGGTTCGGTTGTTTCTGACCCGCTCGGGCACAGTGGTCGACAAGATCGAACGGCGCATTTTTGTCCGCAAAGAGGGGTTGGAACGGATTCTCTACAATCTGTCGCGCGAACAGCCGCTGATTTACGGCATACTATCGCTGCTGATCGCACTGGCGGCGGGTTATGGAGCCTCGGCGGCTTTCCGGTTGATCAGGCGGTAAAGGTCGCTCGGCCACCGGCCCAGATCCACCACCCCAACAGACCCCGTGCCGCATTCATCATCATGAGCGACGCCCAAAGCCCCGCATTTCCATAATCGGGCAACAGAGTGACAAGAGCCAAGACATAGACCAGCACCGACCACGCGACGCTGCGCAACATCGCACGGGTCAGGGTCGCTCCGATGAAAAACCCATCATACATCCAGCCCGCGATCCCGATGACGGGCGCCAGTGCCGCCCAGATCAAAAGCTCTTTCGCGGTTGCGCGCACATCGGGCGCGGCCGTCATCAAATCGATGACCATCGGGCCGAACAGAAAATAGCCGCACCCGATCAGCACACTGCCGCCAATACTCCATTGAAAGCTAAGACGCGCGGCGCGGTCCATGGAATGGCCATCCCGCGCCCCGATTGCCTGACCGATCAGCGTTTCGGCGGCAAAGGCAAACCCATCCAGCGCATAGGCCGCGATGGAAAGGAACTGCATCAGGATCTGGTTCGCCGCCAAGGGCACATCCCCAAGACCCGAACCTAGGAATAGAAACGCCGTAAACGCCGCTTGCAACAAGACGGTCCGCAGCATGATCACGCCATTGACCGACATCATCTTTTTAAGGGCGGCCCTATCCCGCAAACGGGCCAGCGCCGCGGGCCTGACATAGCCAAAGGCATCGCGACACAGATAGATGCCCAGCCCAAAGCCGGTCATTTCGGCGATCAGAGTGGCCGAAGCCACGCCCCCCACACCCCATCCCAAACCAAGAACAAACCAGCAGTCCAACAGGGCATTGACGCCATTGATCCACAGTTGCAGCCAAAGCACCCCCTTTGACCGCTCGAGGGCGATCAGCCAACCGTTGATGGCGTAGAGCGCGATCGTCCAAGGCGCACCCCAGATGCGGATGGTCAGATAGTCCCGGGCCAAGGCCTCAACCTCGTCCGAGGCGGGGGCAAGGCGAAAGGCCGACCAGAGCAATGGCCATTGCAGCACCACGATGGCCACCCCGGCCACCAATCCGATCAGCAGGGCGCGATAGAGAATGGCCGCGCGTTCGGCCCGGGTTCCCGCCCCATGCGCCTGCGCGGCAAGCCCGCTGGTTCCCATTCGCAAGAACCCAAAAATCCAATAGACCGACGCAAGGATAATCGCGCCCAAGCCCACCGCACCAATCGGAGCTGCCGTCCCCATCTGCCCAACGACCGCCGTATCAATCGCGCCAAGGATCGGGATCGTGGCGTTTGACAGAAGGATGGGCCAGCTGATCGCCCAAATGCGCCGATGCGTTATGTTTGTCATACAGCGCCATCGGGCGCAGCTGTGCCCGGCATCAGGAAATGCCCGGTGGCCTGCGCAAAGGGGCGGGCCCGGTTGTCCTGCCATGCCTCCACATGCACCGAAGCGAACCGGCGGCCGGATCGATTGATCTCGGCCCGCGCATAGGCATCGCGCGGCAGGCCCGACCGCAGGTAATCGATCGTGAAATCGATGGTCTTGGGCAAAGTGACCGGCGGCAAATTTGCGGGGTCGATGCGCCCGGCCTCCATCTCTTCCCAAAGGTTGGCCCAAGACAATTCGATGATCGCCGAAACCTCAAGAAACGCGGCGGTGACCCCACCATGCAGGGCCGGCAGCATCGGATTGCCGATCAGGCGTTCGTCAAAGGGCAGAAAGGCCGTCAATTCATCGCCCCGCCGGTCAAATCGAATGCCCAGATAAGACACATAGGGAATCCCCGAAGCGAGATGCGCCAAAGCGGTGTCACGGCGCAATTTCACGGTTTGGACGGGTTCGGGTTTTGGCCTAAAGCTCATGTGTTGGCCCCTTTCGCGCGTTCAACCGCAAAACTCCCGGTCGCCATGGCAACGGGGCGACTGTCATCCTCATCGGTCGCAATCGCGCGGACAAACGCCACGCTCCGGGTCACCTGATAGCATTCGGCGCGGGCGGTGATGCGCTGTTGGGGCGTCGCTGGTCGAAAGTAATCAATCCGCAGGCTCAGCGTCGCAGTCCCCGCGGGCCCAGAGGCGTGGCTCATCACCGCGGCACCGCAGGCCGTGTCCATCAAGGCCGACACAGCACCGCCATGGATCACACCTGTCGCCGGATCGCCAACCAGATGCGCGGCCCACGGCATCGAGATCACCGCCGCGCCGTCCGAGAAATCATCCAAGGTCATATCCAGGGCTTTGGAATGCGGTATGGCTTCGATGAACCGGCGGGCATTGGCGTGATCTGCCATGGTGCCGAACCCTTTCTCTTGATTTGCAAAGGAACCTATCCCTTGGGCCCGGCGTTTCGCAAGCCATGATCGATCCGCGCCATTCCTTGGCACGTAGGGTCAAATGGACATCGTCGCCCGATTGACGTTGCGACCCACCAGATTGCGCCCTAGGCTGACCCGAACAGTGCCAGTTGTGAGACCGAGCCTCTTATGTCTGAGACGAGACTTTCCTTTAAAGAAATGTGCGCCAGGTTTGACGTAACGCCGCGGACCCTGCGGTATTACGAATACATCGAGTTGCTGTTTCCCGAAAAGGAGGGCCGCGCCCGGTTCTATGGTCCCAGCGAAATCGCCCGCATGACATTGATCCTGCGGGGCCGCAGATTTGGGTTCAGTCTGGAAGAAATTCGCCAATGGCTTTTGGTCTATCGGCAAAAAGGCACCCTCCCGCAATTCGAGGCGTTCCTGATCATGGCTGACCGCCAGTTGGCCGAACTGGAGCGTCAACGGGCCGAACTGGATCTGACCATCTCTGACCTGCGGGCCCTGCGTGAAACGACGGTTTCCGAGATTGATCGGCTGAAGAAAACCTGACCCAAGGTCAGGCGGAAAGTTGACCTTGCGCCAAGTGGGGCCGTTCTGACGTCACGTTACATTTACGTCAACGTCAACTCTGCTGGTATAGTGTCGTCAAAAGGGACATCTGCTTGGTCAGATTCTCATTTTCGACCGGACCATGACCATGACAAACGAAACCCTGACCATCAGTCAGATGTGTGACGCCTTTGGGGTCACCGCCCGCACGTTGCGCTTTTACGAAGCCAAGGAATTGCTGTCACCGATCCGTATCGGAAGCCGCAGGCTTTTTACCCGTCGCGACCGCGCACGGCTCAAGATCATCCTACGCGGCAAGCGGTTTGGTTTCAGCCTGGAAGACATCCGTCAGGTTCTGGATCTGTACGAGCGCGACAGCACGAACGAGGTTCAGGTTCGGCACACCTATGACCTTGCCAAAGCCCGCCTTGCGCAGATGGAGGCGCAGCGGGCCGAACTGGATGAAGCGATCAAGGAACTGAAGGCCGAATTGGCCGAAGGCGAAAAGACAATCGCCTCATTGCGCCAAGCGGCTGAATAACACCCCCAAGGGAGAGAGATCATGCCCAGCTATACCGCACCTGTTAAGGACATGCAGTTCGTTCTGCATCACGTGCTTAAGGTTCAGGCCAGCCCGATCGCGGGATATTCCGATCTGGACGAGGGGTTCACTTCGGCCGTGCTGGAAGAGGCGGGCAAGGTCGCAAGCGAGGTTCTGGCACCGTTGAACGCAACGGGCGACCGGGAAGGCTGTCATTTGGAAAACGGCGTGGTGCGCACGCCCAAAGGGTTTGACGCAGCTTTTGCCGCGATGAAAGAGGGGGGCTGGACCGCCCTTGATTGCGACCCAGAATACGGTGGGCAGGGCCTTCCCTATCTGATGGGCACCGCCGTGGGCGAAATCTTTGTTTCGGCCAACATGGCCTTTAACATGTATCAGGGCCTGACCCACGGGGCCTATTCGGCGATCCATGCCCATGGCACGCCGGAACAAAAGGCCAAGTATCTGCCCAAGATGGTGTCCTGTGACTGGACGGGCACCATGAACCTGACCGAGCCGCATTGCGGTACCGATCTGGGCATGATGCGGACCAAGGCCGAACCGCAAGCCGATGGCAGCTACAAGATCACCGGGCAGAAGATCTTTATCTCGGCCGGTGAACACGATCTGGCCGAAAACATCATTCATCTGGTGCTGGCCAAGGCTCCGGGCGGGGGTGAGGGGACCAAGGGCATCTCGCTGTTCATCGTGCCAAAGTTTTTGGTGAATGAGGACGGCAGCCTTGGCGCGCGCAATGCCGTGGCCGTGGGCAAGATCGAAGAAAAGATGGGCATTCACGGCAATGCCACCTGCGTGATGAATTACGATGGCGCGACCGGCTGGCTGTTGGGCGATCTGCACAAGGGCATGAAGGCCATGTTCACGATGATGAACGAGGCGCGGCTTGGCGTGGGCCTGCAAGGCTATGCCGTGGCAGAGGCCGCCTATCAGAATGCCGTCGCCTATGCCAAGGACCGCCTACAGGGTCGCGATGTGACCGGGGTCAAGAACCCCGAGGGGCCTGCTGACCCGCTGATCGTGCATCCCGACATTCGCCGCAATCTGATGGATCAGAAAAGCTTTGTCGAAGGCGCGCGGGCGCTGACCTTTTGGGCGGCCCATCTGATCGACCGCTATCACCGGGCCGAAGACATGGCAGCCGACGGCTTGGTCGGCCTGTTGACCCCGGTGATCAAGGGGTTCCAGACCGACAAGGGCTTTGAAATGGCGGTTCAGGCGCAGCAGGTCTATGGCGGCCATGGCTATATCGAGGAATGGGGCATGTCCCAATTTGCCCGCGATGCCCGGATCGCGATGATTTATGAGGGGGCGAATGGCGTTCAGGCGCTTGACCTTGTCGGGCGCAAATTGGCAGCCGATGGTGGCAAGCATGTGATGGCCTTTTTCGAAATGGTGCGGGCCGAATGCAAGGCGCATGATGGCGACGACCGGATGAAGGCCTTTACCGATGCCTTGAAAACGGCGTCCAAACAGCTTCAGGCGGCGGGCATGTATTTCATGCAGAACGGCATGAAGAACCCGAATGCCGCGCTGTCGGGGTCTTATGACTTCATGCATCTGATGGGGCATGTCTGCATGGGCCTGATGTGGACCCGGATGGCCAAGGCCGCCTATGAGGCGCTGGATGCCGGGGCAGCGGACAAGGATTATCTGCAAACCAAGGTCGCCACCGGCCGCTATTACATGGCGCGCCAGTTACCCGCCTGCGGAATGCATCTGGCGCGCATTGAATCCGGGGCCGATCCGGTCATGGCATTGGCTGCCGAAGCGTTCTAGACTGCCCGCAATCGCCGCCCGTGACCGAACGGGCGGCACAGCAGGAGGTGGGAATGCCCAAAAGGTTTCGCCTGACACGACGGTTTCCCGTTGCGATGACCGAAGACGCCTATCGCCGTCTGCGCCGGTTTGCGACCGAGGCGGGGCTGGATGAGGGAGAGGCCCT
>JALQUQ010000108.1 GCA_023263735.1 Paracoccaceae bacterium
GCCTGGCTGGACGGGGCCGACCCGGCACCCGGCTGGGCGGCAGCGGGAACCGTCCGCGCGGCTGGCGCCGGCTCGTCCTGGCCGTTGCGCCCGTCGCCCGAAACCGCCATGTACAGGCCCGTGATCGCGCTCAGGACGGTCGCCAGCCCGGTCAGGATGCCAGGCATCGACGTCCAGAAACCCTTTTGCTCTTCGGCCATGGCCGATCTCCCTTCTGCGCCCGCGCGTGGCTGGTGGATTGCCTGCACAGCATCCAGGATCTTGGCAAAAAAGGCGCGGCCCCCATCGTCGGCCGCGCGGCCCGCCGTCAATTCCTTGAGGTCGTGCCCCGCACAAAAGGCCGGGCCATGGGCCGCCAGCACCACAACGCGCACGGCCCCGTCGGCCCCCGCCCTGGCAAAGGCGTCGCCCAGGCGGTGCAGCATCGCCTCGGACAGCGCATTGCGGCGCGGCACATCATTCAGCGTCAGACGCAGGATGCCGCTGTCGTCCAGATCGGACAAAAGAATATCGCCGGGTTCCATCACGGACCTCCTGCAAGGGACAACGTCAAAGGATGGTCACCGCCACACTGTCGGCCAGCGTGTTGGCGATAAAGCAATAGCGGTGGGCGCGGTCCTGCATCTCGGCCAAAGTGGCGCTCTCGACCGCAAAGCCCGTGTCAAAGCGCACCACCGGATGCAGATCGATCCGGGTGACCGACATCTGGCCCTTGGGGTTCTTGCCCAGATGGGCCACGGCATGATCGTGATAGCTGGCCACGGGCCAACCCGCCTTGGCCGCCAGCGCCAGAAAGGTCATCATATGGCAGCTTGACAGGGACGCCGCCAAGGCCTGTTCGGGGTTGGTATGGGCCGGGTCCCCGCCCCAATCGGGGGCGGCGTCCACCGGCAGATCATACCGGCCGTTATACTGCACGCTATGGGCGTTCGAATAGGCCCCGGTCTTCAGATGCGCCTCTTGGCGCTGCCAATGCAGATCGATGGACAATGCGCTCATTTTCCCTCCTTCAGGCCCCGGATCAGGCCGCGGCCAGCGTTTTTTTCGGATCATGGAACGGGCGGTCCACCACGGTGGCCGACCGCAGGCCCGCGCCGGTCTCGACCATGACCTGCGTGCCGATCGCGCCATGATCGACCCCCACCATCGCCAGCGCGATGTTTTGCTGCAGGCGCGGCGAATGGATGGCCGATGTGACCTTGCCGATCACGGCCCCGTCGCGGTGGATGGCCCAGAAGCTGGTGTTCGGCCCGCTCAGCGGCGCGCCGTCGATCACCAGACCCACCTGCCTGCGGCTGACGCCCCTCTCCTTGATCCGCTGCAAGGCCGCCTTGCCGATGAACTCGGCGCCGCTGTCCAGATGAACCAGCCGGTCAAGGCCCAGCTCATAGGGGTTGGTGGTGATGTCGGCATCGGCGTGATACGACAGCATCCCCCCTTCGATCCGCCGGATCGACGAGGTATGGCCCGGTTTCAACCCAAAGGGTCGGCCCGCCGCCATGATCTTTTCCCACAGCACATCGCCATGGGCGCTGTCTTGCAGGTAAATCTCATAGCCCAATTCGCTCGACCATCCGGTGCGCGACACGATCAGGGGGATGCCGTCCAGCTCCACCCGGCGCAGCCAGTAGTATTTCAGATCCATGATGGTCTCGCCAAACAGCGCCCGCATCACCTCGCCCGATTTCGGGCCCTGCAATTGCAGGGGCGAGACATCCGGCTCATGGATGGTCACATCCATGCCCGAGTGAACCGCAACCCCCTGCGCCCACAGCAGAATGTCGCTGTCGGCCAAAGACAGCCAGAACCGGTTTTCCTCCAGACGCAGCAGGATGGGGTCGTTCAGGATGCCACCATCGGCATTGGTGATCAGCACATATTTGCACTGCCCCACCGCCAGTTTCGACAGATCGCGCGGCGTCAGCATCTGCACGAACCGCGCCGCATCGGGGCCCGCGATTTCCACCTGACGCTCAACCGCCACATCACACAGGATCGCGTCGTTGATCAGGTTCCAGAAATTCTGCTCGGGGTTCCCGAAATCGCGCGGGATATACATGTGGTTATAGACGGAAAACGCCGTCGCCCCCCACCGCACCGTGGCGTCGAAATAGGGGGATTTGCGGATCTGCGTGCCAAAGCCGAAAGTCTGCGCGTTCGTCATCTGAGGGGCCCTTGTTGGCGGATCTTGGGGCCACAGGATCGGGGCCCAAGACCCGCGCGACGGTTCATGGATGACAGGAATTTAGACGCCCCCCGCCCGACAAGCGGGCCAAAGACGGGGCGCAAACAGCCCGATCAGACCAAAGTTTTCAGCCCAGCCGACCGATCAGTCTTTTGGCCCCGCGTCGGCCTTGGGCCCCTGCCCGGCCACCAGACGCGCCAGATCGGGGCGGGTCGATTTGATCTGGCGGGTGGCGATATAGGTCATGTACCGCTCGATCGCCAAGCCGGCGTCCAGCATCGCCTCCATCAGCATCTGAAAGGCGGGTAGGCTCGGGGTCACCACGGTCATCACATAATCCATCCCCCCGCCGGTCGCGATGCATTCCGTCACCTCCGGGCAGGCCTGAACAAAGCGTTCAAACCGCTCGAAATCGGCCTTGCGATGGCTGTTGAGGGACACGGTCACCACAACCGTCGCCAGTTCGACGATCTGGCGCAGCGCGAGATCGGCATGATAGCCGCGGATCAGCCCGGCTTTTTTCAACCGGTCCAGCCGCGCCCAGCACGGGGTGGGCGAGAGGCCGACGATCTCGGCCAGTCGCGATTTGCTCAGCGGCCCGTTCTGCTGAACGGCGCATAAGATCCGAATGTCGGCAGCATCAAGCGCGATGGGTTTCATGGAGCGACCGGCCGCAAGGAGAAGGGAGCGACCCGGGGGACAGGCCCGGGGTCTTGGTTCTGCCGTGCTATCCTGCCAGATGCCAGAAGACCAGCACAGAGGGCAAAGGGATACGCCCCCTTGGCTCAGGCCGCCTTGGGCTTGCGTTTGGAAAACATCTTCTGCCAGCCCGCGACGCTGGCCTCATCCAGATAAAGAAGCCCCGCCACATCCTCCGCGCTCAGCCCCTCGGCCAGCAAAAGCAACGCATTCGCCATCCGCGCCTGAATCAGCTCGGGGCTCTTGGCGTTCAGAGTTTTCAGCAGCGTTTCGCGGTCATGGTCGGAAAGGAACATTTCTGGATCAGTCTGTTATTGATGGGGCGGCTCTTCTGGCACGTCCCTTTGCGGGACGCAACGGATGTCGAAGGGGCTTCGGCAAGATGCCGCAGAGCCCCCCGTTTGGCCCCTTGGCCGCGCCCAGCATGGGCCAACGGTATGGCCCAAGGCGCGCGGCGCTGATGGCAAAGCGGCGATCAGCCGCCCGCCCCCCGGCTGCCGCCCCTGTCACCTCCACGGTCGCCCCCACGGTCGCCGCTCTGATCGGCTGCGTTTGAATTGCCACTCTCTGCGCCAGCACTGCGGCCCGCCTCCTGCCCCGCGCCCTCGCTCTTTTGCTGCCCAAAGGCCGCGCCATTCGCGCGGGCTTCACCGGCAATCCGCTGGCCCTCGGCGGCCTTCAGCGGGGCGACCCCGCGCGCCTGTTCGATCTTTTCCGACACAAGCTGACCAGCCCCATCAAACCGCCGTTCGATCCGCAGGCCCTCGGCGGTCGTCGTCGCTTCGCTGACCAGCGTCGTGTTCTGATACCGGCGCATCGTCACACCCGCGGGGCCACGGGCCTCAACCCGATAGGTGTCGCCCCGATATTCGATCCGCGCCGCCTCAGAAAACCCTGCGGCCACAAGGTCTTTGGTGATGCTGTCAATGACGGATTGATCCTGCGCAAAAGCGGCTGTTCCCAGCATGAGCGCCATGAGCGCCCCCAAAAATCCTGTTTTCATGGTCATGCCGCCTCTCCTGCATCGTTGCGCGCGAAACGCATATGGTAGTCAAATCCGGCACAGCCGCAACGCCCCCAAAAAACCGTCCTGTGGACCGGGATGCACAGGCCCCGCCCCAAGAGGCCAAGGGGGCTCGACAAACCTCTGGCGCGTATCATCAACCGATCGCCTCACCCTGTTTCGCGCATTGACAGCCCCAGACGGGCGGGCGCATCTAAGCTCTAAAGCGGCTGGAGCGTATGCTTATGAAAATCAAGACAATTTTGCAATCTTTCGGTGTGCTGGCGGCCTCGATGTCACCAGCGATTGCCGAGACCGCCCCCGATATCCGAGGGTATTGGGCGGGCGGCTACACGAATGGACAGGGGGGCGAGATCCAGTTTGAACTGACGGTCATTCAGGATGTCGGGGAACTGAAATACAACGCGACCAACTGGGGCGCTCTGGGCTTTGCGATCTGTGACTATGTCTTCCCGGTCGAAAACGGCCTTCCGGGCAAGCTCACCCGAAATTCAGGGGCGGGAACGGGCGAATGTCTGGCAGAACCATCGTTTACGGCAGCCCGTCCGGGGCCGGAAACGCTGACGCTTCGCTTTGCCAACCCCGAGATTGCGCTGGATGCGGTTGAACTGGGGGGCATCTTGCGCCCGTTTGACCCGGCGCAGGCGCATGCCCCCCTCGAGGGGATCGACATTCTCGGCGTGAAACCGGGCATGACCTTTGCGGAAATCGATCAGATCCTGTCCAAGAAGGACTATGCCCGCAAGGAAGACCGTGACCGCGTTCTGGACTATCAAGGCTTCACGATCGAGCAGAAGGCCTGGGGCAAGGGGGCGGATGACTATGGCGCGCCAACCGACCGGATTTTTGTCACCTTCACATCGAAAAAGGACTGGGCGCCTGAAGACGTGCCGGTGGCAACCGATGTCGGCCGCGATTGGGACATTCCGGAAAGCGACGGCATCGCGGGGGCGACGCTGGTCGATACGCTGGCCAAGAAATACGGGCCGCGGTCGAATGACATCAACGAAGACCGGCTTTATGACCGGGCCGGACAGGGGCTCACGGAGGCGTTCTCCTGTGCAGAGGGCATCCATCAACCCTTGATGTCCCACTATCTGCTTGAAAGCGAATTGGGCGAGGAAGAGGTCTCCGTGACCTGCGGGTCGATCTTGAAGGCCTATGTGGGGACCGACTCCGCAACAGGCCGGGCGACCGTCTTGAAAATCCGCCTGACAGATCCCGACCCGCTCTGGGCCGATTTCTGGTCCACCTGGGGGCAGAACGAGGGCGCGCGCCTGCTCGCCCTTTACGAGGGCGTGACGGGGGCGACCGGCGCCGCACCAGACTTGTAAGCCCCCCTGCGGGCGGGCGCGGCACGCACCATCACGTGCCGCGCGACAGGCCCAGCAGGCGGAGCACTTCGCGCGGGGCCGGTTGCCGCCAGACGGTCTGAAAGCTTTCGACCACATTGTCGCCCGTGACACCAATGCCAGGCAGGGCGACCCAGGCGGGAACGGGGCGACCCAAAAGGCACAGGATCACGGTCTGGGCGGCTGCGACCCCTTGCAGGAAAGGCTGTTGGGCGGCGATGCAGCACAAAGAGTCGCCTCGGGCAAGGGCGATGGCGGCCGCCTCCCCAAGGTCCACGGTCGCCATGGGCATCGTTACGCCCCGTTCGGCAAGGCGGGTGGCCGCGGCCAGGGCCGGCGTGTCCCAGACAACGAAAAGCCCGGCCAGATCGGGGTTGGCCGACAAAAGATCATCCGCGGATGCGGCCGCATCTTCGATCCGTGCAAAGCGGCGCAGGCGGGGGGTGACGTCGGGGCGGTTGACCTGAAGCCATTTGGTAAAGGCGATCTCACGCTCGTTCGTGGCAAAGAAATCGGCGGCAAAGCCAAGGACACCGATGTCTGCGCCGGGGGGGATATGCGCCGACAGCCCCGCCGCCGCGATCTTGCCCAGACCGAAATTGTCGGACGACACCAGCGCGGTGTAATCCTTGCCCGGCAACAGACCGGTCGGCGCATTGTCCAACAGGACCAGCTTTATCCCCGCCTCGGACACGCGGCGATGCGCGGCGGCCACCTGTTCGTTCGCCACCGGCAGGGACAGGATCGCATCGGGGCGTTGCGCGATCAGCCGGTCGAGTTCGGCCACCTGCAGATCGGGAGAAAAGGCACAATCGACCACATCGATCACCGCCGCGCCGCAATCGCCAAAAATGCCCATCATGCCGGCCAGTTGCTGTTTGGCCCAGTCGCTTTCCAAGGTGTGCAGGACCACGGCCACGCGCCACCCTGCCGCTTTGGCGGCGGTGCGGTCGTCGGGCAACAGGCTGACCCGTTCGGGGGGCGCGGCGCGTTCACCATGCGGGCCAAGGCCGGATATCGTCATGTCGCAAGCTCCTGTCCGGGCCGCGACCGCGGCGGCGGGGGGGGCGATGTCGCCGCGGCAAGCCGGTCTTGCAGGGCGGCAAAGGCAGAATGGGCAAGGGGGCTGCCCTGCATCACCCATTCCTTCAGGAAACCGGGCGCGAAAAGCTGTTCCGATGCCACGCGGGCCGCGCCGACCAAGCCGGCAGAACTGCCCATCTGCGAACGGATGATCCTGAGATCACGGGTGACGAAAGGATGCGATGCGCCATAGACCGACTCGCGCAGGGCCGCGAGGAGGGTATCGTTCGTCTGCACGATCGCCCCCGACAGCACGATCAGTTCGGGGTTCAGCGCATTGGCCAGCGTCGCCACCACCTGACCGATCAGATGGCCCGACTCCGTCAGGATCGCGACCGAGGCGGGATCGCCCGTCTGGGCGGCCTGCGAAACCTCGATGGCGGTGATCTCGCCCCCGCGGCGCTGAAGATCGGCCAGCATCGGGCTGCGTCCGTCCTGCGCGGCCTGCTGGCCCGCGCGCTGGATCATGTCTGAACCCGCAAGGGCATCGAGCGTGCCGCTGCGCCCCGCCGATGTGATGGGCAGCGACCCGATCAACCCCGCCGCCCCATGTGCGCCACGGTAAAGCTGGCCGTCACAGACGATGCCCGCCCCGATGCGGCGGCCGACCTTGAGAAAAAGCATGCTGCGCGTGCCGGTCCCCGCGCCTGCGTGCAATTCGCCCATCGTCATGGTTTCGACGCTTGAGCGCATCCAGACGGGCACGCCGAAATCGCGGGTCAGCGTCTCCACCAGCGGAAAGCCTTCCCAGGCGGGAAGGACGGGCGGGGTGGCGGTCAGGAATTCGCCCTCGGCTGCACCTTGCACGGCACCGGGCACCGAAAGGGAAATGCCCCAGATGCTGCCCTGCGGCGCATGACGCTCCATCGACCAGCGAAACAGCGCCGTCAGACGCTCGGCCAGTTCGGCGGGCGGGGCCGTCAGGTCGGCGGCTTCGTGATGTTCGGTCAGGAGTTTGCCGGACAGGTCCGCCACCCCCACCCCGATCGCGGTCTGATCCAGCGTGGCGACAAGGATCGCGGCACGTCTTGCGGCAAAGCGCACCAGTCGCGGGGCGCGCCCCCCCGTGGCGGTGCCCAGTTCGCTTTCATCGACCAGCCCAAGATCGCCCAGCATCGTCAGGCGGTCGGCCACCACGGCGCGGCCGAATTCGCTTTGACGTTCCAGTTCCTGCCGCGTGTTGGCGGCACCCGTCCGTACGAGGTTCAGGAGTTCGACCAGCGATGGCGCCGCGGTCTCTGCCGTGCGCGGCCGCCCTTTGCCACGGGGGCGGGCCGATTCGGAAAGGTCGGGTCCGGTCGGGGGCAAGGCTGCGTCCTTTTGGGTTTCGCAAGGGATACGGGCGCGACTTATGCCGTGCAAGAAAAAACTTTTGTCGTAAAAATGCAGAAGTTATAAAAGATACGCAGAAATATTATTGACCAACGACGAATCCACGCCTAACCAAGCGGTCACGGTCAGAGGAGGCCGGCAGAAAGCGGCAGGCTGGGGGCACCCCCTGCGGTCGGGCCGCAAGAGGAGAGAGATCGATGACAGCGTGGAAACTGGCCTATCACGCCAATTGCTGGGGCGGCCTTGGCGGGGATGCGGTGGGCGTCACATCCGTCACGCAACTGGCCTATCGCACCTTTGGCGACATGGACCGCGCCTGCGCCGACATCGCCGCTGCCGGATATGCCGGGGTCGAGATGTTCGACGGCAACCTGCTGGACGGCAGTGCCGCCCGGATGCGCAAGATGCTGGCCGATAACGGGCTGGATCTGGTTGCCACCTATGCGGGCGGCAATTTCATCTTTGACGACATCCTGCCCGAGGAACTGGCCCGCGTGACGCGCGCCGCCGACCGCGCCGCCGAACTGGGCGCACCGCATCTGGTCGTGGGGGGCGGGGCCAAGCGCTTCGACGGCACACGCGAGCCGGATTATCACAAGCTGGGCGCGGCGCTTGACCGCGTGAAGGCGCTGGCCGAGGCGCGGGGGCTGCGGGCGCATTACCACCCGCATCTGTCGACCATCATCGAAGGCCCGGCCGAAGTGGCCAAGATCTTCGATCTGACCGCCATCGATTTCTGCCCCGACACGGCGCATCTGG
>JALQUQ010000109.1 GCA_023263735.1 Paracoccaceae bacterium
GCCCTTCCGCGTGAATGCCCGGCTCAGCGATTGGACCAGCGATGGCCCCCGGTTTGGTGGGGTCAACTCGTTGGGCGTCGGGGGCACCAATGCCCATGCCGTGCTGCAAGAGGCCCCGCAGATCGCCGCGTCCGAGGCGTCGGATTGGCCGTTTCAACCGCTGATCCTGTCGGCGCGCAGCAAATCGGCGCTGGATGGTCAGGCCGAACGTCTGGCCGCCCATCTGCGGGCCCATCCCGAACAGCCGCTGGCCGATGTCGCCTGGACGTTGAAGGAAGGCCGCCGCACCTTTGAAAAGCGCCGCGTCATCGTGGCCGAAACGCATGAAGAGGCCGCCGCCCTTTTGCAAGGGGGCGACAGCCGCCGGGTGTTCAATCACGACTGGCTGGGCGACAATCCCGATGTGGTGTTCATGTTCCCCGGCGGTGGGGCGCAATATGCCGGCATGGCGCGCGATCTTTATGAAACCGAACCGGTTTTCGCAGATTGGATGGATCAGGGCCTGTCGGTGCTCGAGCCAAAGCTCGACTACGACATCCGCGCCCTGTGGCTGCCCAAAGCCGGAGAAGAGGCCGCCGCGAATGAGCGGTTGAAAAAGCCTTCGGTTCAACTGCCGCTGATCCTGATCACCGAATTCGCCTTGGCCAAGCTGTTTGAAAGCTGGGGCGTCGAACCCAGTGCGCTCGTTGGCCATTCGATGGGGGAAAACACCGCCGCCGCCCTTGCCGGGGTGATGAGCTTTGAGGATGCGATTGGTCTGGTCCTGTTGCGGGGGCAGTTGTTCGATACGGTGCCCGCGGGGGGCATGCTGTCGGTTCCGATGTCGGAAACCGATTTGCGCCCGCATCTGGGGCCCAATCACGATGTGGCCTCCGACAATGCGCCGGGCCTGTGCGTGATTTCCGGCCCCGATTCAGATCTCAGGGATCTGGCTCACAAGCTTGCCGATCTGGGGATCGAAACCCAGCGCATCGCCATCGACATCGCCGCGCATTCCCGAATGCTGGAGCCGATCCTTGATCGCTTTGGTGCCTATCTGCGGTCGATCCCGTTGAACCCGCCGCGTCTGCCAATCCTCTCGAATGCGACCGGACAGCCGTTGACGCACGCGCAGGCCACGGACCCGGCCTATTGGGTCAAACATCTGCGCAACACCGTCAACTTCCGCGCCTGCATGCAGACCCTGATGCAGGTGCCCAACCGGGTTTACGTGGAAATGGGGCCCGGTCGGGCGCTGTCGTCGCTGGCGCAGGCCAATGGCGTTGCCGCGGGGCAGGTTGTCCCGGCCCTGCGCCACCCCGAACAAAAGATGGCGGATGATGCCTGGCACATGGCGGCTCTGGTCCGTCTGTGGGCCTGCGGCGTGGCCATCGACTGGCCCCAGATCTGGGGAGAGGCGCGGCGCAACCGGGTCTCCTTGCCGACCTATGCGTTCCAGCGCAAACCCTATTTCATTGAGGCGGCCAAAGGCCAAACCCTTGACGCCATTGCCTTGCCCGCGCGGATCGACGATGTCGCGCAATGGGGCTGGCGGCCGCATTGGAAACCGCAGGCCGCCGACATCGATATTACTGAACTGGCCGAGGTCGGTGCGCAAAACTGGTTGATCTTTGCCGATGCCGATGGGCTGGGGGCCAAGGTCGCCCAAAAGCTGCGCAAGGCGGGCCATGGGGTGACGACGGTTCGTGCGGGCGATACCTTTGCCCGCGATGGCGAAGGCGGCTATATCCTGTCGCCGGAACGTGGCCGCGAAGGCTATGACCTGCTCATCCGCGATCTGGTGTCGAATGGCACCGTTCCGACCCGCGTCCTTCATCTGTGGCTGGCCGCGCGCAAAGAACAATTCCGCCCCGGCTCCAGCCTTTTGCACCGCAACATCGAACAGGGCTTCTATTCGCTGATGTTCCTTGGGCAGGCGATGGCCGAAGAGAACCTGCCAAAGCCCTTGCACCTGACGGCCGTGACCATGGGGGCGGCGCAGGTTCGGGTCGAACCGCTGGTTTATCCTGAAAAGGCAATGGCGCTGGGCCCGGTGCGGGTGATCCCGCGCGAATTGCCGGGCATTTCGGCACGTCTTCTCGATTTGCCGATGGATATCTCTGTCGATGAGGGGGCCGATGCCGTCATCGAAGAGGCGCTGTCCAGCGGGGAATCCGTCGGGGCGCTTCGGCGCGGGCGTCGTTTCGTGCAAGACTGGCGCAAGGTTCCGCTGGATGTGCGCAGCCTTGATCTGCCCCGTGGGGCCCATGTGCTGCTGACCGGCGGGTTCGGGGGCATCGGCATGACCGTGGCCGAAGATCTGGTGCGCCGCCATGGTGTCAAACTGACCCTGATCGCGCGCAGCAACTTGCCCGAACGGGGTCTGTGGCCGCGCCTCCTTGACAAGGCCGCCCCCGGTGATGCGGTGGCGCGGCGGATTCTGTCGGTTCAGCGGTTAGAGGCTTTGGGCGCAAAAATCCTGATCGCCCGGGCCGACGTGGCCAATCTTGTCGAAATGCAGGCCGCCAAACAGCGCGCCGAAGATCAGTTTGGCCCCGTCCACACCCTGATTCACGCGGCGGGTGTCTATGACGACGGCCCGATCCTGTCCAAGACCAGCGCCGAAGTCGAAGAGGTCTTTGCCCCGAAACTGCACGGGCTTCAGATCATTGATCGGTTGTTCCCCGATGGGGCGCTGACCCATCTTGTCCTGTTCTCCTCGACCTCCACGGCCACGGGCCCGGCGGGGCAGATCGACTATGTGGCCGCCAATGAATATCTGAACGCTTGGGCCAAAAGCCGGTCTGGGTCCAAGACCAAGGTGACCGCGATCAATTGGGGCATCTGGCAGGGCGTGGGCATGGCTGCCGAAGCTTTGGCCGACAAGGCGGGCCGCCTTGATACGCCCCGGGTTCCGATCCGCCGCCCGATGCTGGACGAGGCGGGGTTTGATCGCCACGGCAACCGCATTTTCGCCGCCAGTTATGCGGTGGATCGCTGGTTCCTTGATGGCCACCGCACACTTGACAAAACGGCCCTTGTTCCCGGCACCGGCTATCTGGAACTGATCGCCGAGGCGATGGCCGAGCAGGGCGAAGGGACGGCCTTTGAAATCCGTGACCTGACCTTTTTCCGCGCCCTCGACGTGCCCGACGGGGAAAAGCGCGACATCCGCGCCCGCCTGACCCGAACCGAAGAAGGTTATCAATTCGACCTGCATTCGGCCCATGCCGTGCGCGGTCGTCTGGGATGGGTGTTGCATGCTTCGGCCCGGGTCTTGCCCAAGGCCCCGCGGGCGGCCACCCTTGATCTTGCGGCCATCGCGGCGCGGTTGCCGACCCCCCTGCGGGGGCAGGGCATGCCCTCCCCGCAAGAGGCGCATCTTTTGTTCGGTGATCGCTGGCGCGTGCTCAACAGTCTGGCCCTTGGTCAGGGAGAGGGGCTGGCCGAATTGCAATTGCCCGACGCCTTCGCGGCCGAACCGGCAGCGGGCTGGCAGCTGCACCCGGCGCTGATGGATCTGGCGACCGGCTGGGCGATGGAGCTGATTGCGGGTTACCGCCCCGATCGTCTGTGGGTTCCGGTGTCTTATGGGCAGATCCGGGTCCACGGCCCGATGCCTGCGCATATCTACAGCCATGTGCGCAACGCCGCCCCCAATCAGGCCGCGCGGGCCTCGGCCGTCTTTGATGTCACCTTGGCCGGGCCGGAGGGTCGGGTCTGGGTTGAGATCGGCGGCTTTACCATCCGTCGTCTGGATGGGGCGCTCAGCTTCCCCGCGCCCGATCCCCGCTCGATCGAGGTTGAGGAAACGGCGACCAAGGTCACTTCTCCCGCCGAAGAGCGCCTTTTGCACACCCTTCAGCACGGGATCAGGCCCGAAGAGGGGGCCGATGCCTTCAACCGTGCCTTGGGTGCGGGGCAAAGCCAGATCGTGGTGTCTTCGCTTGATCTTGACGCCTTGATCGCGGGCACCCGTGCCGCGACAGATCGCAGCGAAGAGGGGCAGTCCTTTGAACGGCCCGATCTCGACTCCGAATATGTCGAACCGCGCAACGATGTCGAACGCACGCTGGTCGGCTTCTGGCAGGATCTCTTGGGCGTGGCCAAGGTCGGGGTCGAAGACAGCTTCTTTGATCTGGGCGGTCACAGCCTGATTGCCGTGCGCCTGTTTGCCATGGTGAAAAAGACCTTCCGCGTCGATTTCCCGATTTCCGTGCTGTTCGAGGCTCCGACGATTTCGGCCTGTGCCGCGCTGATCATCGAACAGATCGGCCTCCCGTCCGAGGCCGAGCCTGCGGCACCTGTGCGCAAGAACGCCGCCCCGCAACGCCGCTTTACCCATCTTGTGCCCATGCACCGGGGCGAGGGGGGGCAGAAAGCGCCGTTCTTCCTTGTGGCGGGCATGTTCGGCAACGTGTTGAACCTGCGGCATCTGGCCCAGCTTTTGGGCGGGGATCGCCCGTTCTATGGGCTTCAGGCGCGGGGGCTTTATGGCGATGCCGATCCGCACACCAGCTTTGACGCCGCCGCCCGCGATTACATCGCCGAAATGAAACAGGTGCACCCCAATGGCCCGTGGCTCTTGGGCGGCTTCTCGGGCGGGGGTCTGATCGCGTGGGAAATCGCCCGCCAGCTTGAGGCTGAGGGCCAAGAGGTGCAGTTGCTCGTCCTTCTCGACACGCCGCTGCCGATCCGGCCTTCGCTGTCAAAGCTTGACAAGCTCTTGATCCGGCTGGCCGAATTCCGGGCCGAGGGTCCGGCCTTCCTGACCCGCTGGTGGCAGGACAAACAGGCCTACAAGGCCCGTTTGCGCAACGTCGCCTTGGCCGGGTCCACCGATTTCCACAACGCCGAGATTGAGGCGGCGTTCCGCGGGGCGCTTCCCTCTTATCAGATGGTGCCGCGCGCGGGCAAAACCGTTCTGTACCGCCCGCCGATGGATCGGCGCTGGCAGGTCACCGGGGGGCGTTGGGTCACCACGGCGCGGGAATTTGTTTTCCCCGACAATGATCTGACGCAATTCGCCCCCAATCTCGAGGTGGTAGAAGTGCCCGGCGATCACGATTCCATGGTGCTTGAACCCAACGTCCGGGTTCTGGCGGCGCGGATGCGGGCGGCCATCGTTCAGGCGTCGGAACGCGGCCCGATCTGGCATGACAGCGCGGCCGTGGCCGAACCCGAGGTGCCCAACCGTTTGGCAACGGCGGCGGAATAGAAAATGTCGAGCGTTCTTGCGATCATTCTGAATTGGCGCACGGCCGAAATGACCCTTCGCTCGGCCGAGGCGGCGCGCCTCGCGATGACCGGGCTTCGGGGCGCGATCACGATTGTCGATAACGACTCGCAGGATGGCAGCTTTGAATGGCTGTCCCGGGCGGTGCATCAGCGCGGCTGGGATCAGGCCGAGGTGCCGGTTCGCGTGGTTCAATCAGGCTGGAACGGCGGCTTTGGTGCCGGCAACAACGTGGGGATCCGGGGCGGCCTGCCCAATGGCGATCGCCCCGATTACCTCTATATCCTGAATTCCGACGCCTTCCCCGAACCCGATGCGATCCGTCGTCTGCACGACTATCTCGACACCCATCCAAAGGTCGGGTTCGCGGGCAGCGCGATCCTTGGCGAAAAGGGCGACATCCACCACACCGCCTTTCGCTTTCCCTCGGTCGCGGGCGAATTGGAACAGGCCGCCCGCACCGGGCCAATCACCCGCATCCTGCGCCGGGCGGTGATCGCACCGCCTTTGCCCCAGCACTCCGGCCCCGTCGATTGGCTGGCGGGGGCCTCGATGATGATGCGGCAATCGGTTCTGGATCAGATCGGTTTGTTCGATGAAACCTTCTTTCTGTATTTCGAGGAAACCGATCTCTGCCTGCGGGCCGCGCGGGCCGGGTGGACAACCGATTACGTGGTTGACAGCCGGGTGGTTCATCTGGGCTCGGTTTCAACCGGCATGGGCCGGTGGACGCGGATTCCCCGGTTCTGGCTGGATTCCCGGTTTTATTATTACGCCAAAAATCATGGTCGGGTCACGGCGGCACTGGCAACTCTGGCGCATCTGGCCGGGGGCGCGATCTGGCGTCTGCGCGCCCTGATCCAGCGCCGCGACCTGATCGATCCCCCGCATTATCTGAAAGACATGACCTTGCACGCGCTTCGGGCGCTGGCTCGGCCCAGTGATAACCGTTCTGAAAGACCCAAGGTCTGACCCCGCCTACGAAAAGGTGCGGCTCAGGCCCGATGTGAGCATGGCCCGATCTGGGCATGGCCCGATTAGGGCATGGAGAGTGTGATGACCCAACAAACCGCAATCTTGTTTGGCAATGAAACCCTCACGCGGGAATGTGGGGCCATGTGGTTAGAGCGCGGGCACCATCTGGCCTGCGTCATCACCCGCAACCCCGATATTGCCGAATGGGCCACCACCGCCGGTCTGCGGGTCGAAGCGCCGGGCAAGGATCTGGCACCCCGCCTTGGCGGGCTGCGGATCGATTGGGTCCTGTCGATTGCCTATCTGTCGCTGGTGCCCGCATCGATCACCGATCTTGCGGCCAAGGGGGCGATCAACTTTCACGATGGCCCCTTGCCGGAACGGGCGGGCCTCAATGCGCCGGTCTGGGCCATTCTTGACGGCGCAACCCGCCACGCGATCACCTGGCACCTGATCACCGAAGGCATTGACCAAGGCGACGTGCTGGAACGGCGCGATTTCGACATTCTGCCCGCCGATACTGCCCTGACCCTCAACACCCGCTGTTTCGAGGCGGCGCTCGACAGCTTTCCCGCCGTCATGGCCCAAATGGAAAGCGGCCTGCGCCCCCAACCGCAGGATTTCACCCGCCGCAAGGTGCACAATCGCAGCGACCGCCCCGATGCCTTTGGGCGCATCGACTTCAGCCGCGATGCCGCGCAGGTCGTCAATCTGGTGCGTGGGCTGGATCACGGCTGCTACTGGAACCCGGTGACCACGGCCAAGATCCACCTTGGCCCCTCGGTGTTGAACGTGGGCACGGCCGAATTGGCGGTGGGAGAGGGCGCGCCGGGCCACGTCATCTCGGCCACCGCCGAAGGTCTGGTGGTGGCCTGTGGGCGTGGCGCGGTTTGTCTGAACCGCCTGACCTGCCAGAAACGCGGTCTGCCCGTCTGCCCCTCCACCCTCTCGATCGACCGTCTGCCCGCCATGGGCGACGATGTCGCCTTTGCCCTGAACCGGGCCGCGCAGGCCGTGGCCGTGGCCGAACCGAAACTGCGCAAGGCCTTGGCCGGGTTGGCCCCCGTGGCCCTGCCCGCATCCTCCTCTGATGCCACCGGCGATTGGGCCAAGGTCGCGCTTGACCCCTTGGGCCATCCCTTGGCCCTTTTGGCGCTGGCCCTCGCCCGCTCCACCGCGCCCGAGGCGGCAGGTCTGGCCATTGCCACCTCCAGCCCCCTGCCGGGCTTTACCAGCACATGGCTGCCCGTCACCGTCCGCGCCGATGACACCTGCGCCACCGCCCGGCAAAAGCTGGACGACACCCTGCACGAGGCGCGCCGCCTGCCGGGATGGCCGCTGGATCTGATGACCCGCGATCCCGCCTTGCGCGATCAGCACACGCCCCAGATCGGCATTTCCGATGCCGCCCCCCTGTCGGGCACGCGCCTCACCCTGACACCCTCGGCCCTGTGGTACGACCGTTCGGTCATCGACGGGGAAACGGCCCAGACCCTCGCCGCCCGCCTCTCGCATATCGCCACGGCTTTGGCCCAGATGCCGGGTGATGCGCCTTTGGCCACGGCTCCGCTGCTGACCCCCGCCGAATTTCTGGCCGAAACCGTGGGCGCCAACCAGACCCTTGCCCCGCGCGATCTTGCCCTCTGTCTGCATCAGGCGTTCGAGGTGCAGGTCCAGAAAACCCCCGACGCCATTGCCGTCAGCTTCGAAGGTCATGCGCTCAGCTATGCCCAACTGAACGCCAAGGCGAACAAGACCGCCCATGTCCTGATCGATCTGGGCGTCAAACCGGGCACGTTGGTCGGCCTGCATTGCCACCGCGGTGTCGATATGCTGATCGGCGCTTTGGGCATTCTCAAGGCGGGCGGGGCCTATGTCCCGATGGACCCGAATTATCCCGCCGACCGGACCGAGCTTTACATCCAGGACAGCGGGTGCCCCGTCATCGTCACCCAATCCGATCTGGAACCCGGCCTCCCGCGTCAGGTCGCGGCGTTGTGCATCGATACCGATGGCCGCCTGTCCTTGGCCTCGGCCGACAATCCGCAGACCGGCGTCACCCCGGCCGATCTTGCCTATGTCATCTTTACCAGCGGCTCCACCGGGCGGCCCAAGGGCGTGATGGTCGAACATCGCAACGTCTGGAACTTCTTTGGCGGGATGGATCAGCACCTTGGCACCGAACCGGGCGTCTGGCTGGCCGTCACCTCGATTTCCTTCGACATC
>JALQUQ010000010.1 GCA_023263735.1 Paracoccaceae bacterium
GGTCGGGCTGCCATGTATCCCCAGCTTGTGTTCGACACTCACCACCGAAAGACTGTTGCGCTCGCCCGGGGTGCCATCGGCTTTTGGCAGGAATTTGGGCACAAGGAACAGGCTGATCCCCTTGGTGCCCGGCACACCGTCGGGCAGGCGCGCCAAGACCAGATGGACCGTGTTTTCCAGAAAATCGGTGTCGCCCCAGGTGATAAAGATCTTTTGCCCGGAAATGGCATAGCTGCCGTCGCCATTCGGTTCGGCCTTGGACCGCAATGCCCCCACATCCGACCCCGCCTGCGGTTCGGTCAGGTTCATCGTGCCATTCCATTCGCCCGAAATCAGTTTGGGCAGATAGATTTCCTTCAGTTCGTCGCTGGCATGATGCTCCAGCGCCTCGATCTGACCCTGAGTCAAAAGGGGGTTCAGTTGCAGGGAAAGGCAGGCAGAGGAAAACATGTCGTTCACGACGCTGGCCACGGTCAGCGGCAGCGCCATGCCGCCATGGTCTGCCCCCGCCGCAATGGCGACCCAGCCCCCATCTGCAATCGCGCGATACCCTTCGGCAAATCCGGGCGAGGTGCGAACGACACCATTTTCCAGACGCGCCGGCGTTTGGTCGCCCGCCCAGTTCAGGGGGGCGATGACATCTTCGGACAGGCGGGCCGCTTCGGTGATCACGGCTTCAACCGTTTCTGCCGTCGCATCGGCAAAGCGTTCGGTGGCACTGACCGCGTGAAAGCCCACGACATGATCCAGAAGAAAGCGGAAATCAGAAACGGGCGCGCGGTATGGCATGGTGTCCTCGGTGTCTTGGGGGCCTTGGCAAGATGGCCTGTCGGGTTTATGGGCTTGACCACAGGTTAGCCACAGCGGTCAACCACTCAAGCCCTACGCTACGTCACATGGTCCAGAACACGATCGTCCTTTCGTCGGACACCGATGGCATCGGTCAGGCCGTGCGGTTCTTGCGCGCGGGCCAACTGGTCGCCATGCCGACAGAAACGGTTTACGGGCTGGCCGGAGATGCGCGCAATCCGGCGGCGGTGGCCGCGATCTTTGCGGCCAAGGGGCGACCGACCTTCAACCCCTTGATTGCGCATGTGGCCGATCAGGCGATGGCCGAGAGCCTTGCCCAGTTCAACGATCTGGCGCGGGCCTTGGCGCACCGGTTCTGGCCGGGGCCGCTGACACTGGTGCTGCCCCTGCGTCCGGGCCATGGTCTGGCTGAATTGGCATTGGCCGGAAATCCGACTGTCGCCCTGCGGGTGCCTGCCCATCCGGTGGCCCAAGATCTGCTGCGCGCCTTTGGCGGTCCCTTGGCTGGCCCCTCGGCCAATCCGTCGGGCCGGGTGTCGCCAACGCGGGTTGATCATGTGCTGGAGGGTTTGGGCGGCAAGATCGCCGGGATCATCGACGGTGGCCTTTGCCGGGTGGGCGTCGAATCGACCATCATCGGATTTGACGAGGATTTGTCAGGGAACCATGCGGTGATGCTCCGACAGGGCGGCATTGCCGAAGAAGACATCGAGACCATCACCGGACCTTTGCGCCGGGGCGGCCATGCCGAAAAACCAAATGCGCCGGGACAGTTGATCAGCCATTATGCACCCGAGGCGACGGTGCGACTTGAGGCCCGCCAGCCCGAATCCGGAGAAATCTGGGTGGGGTTCGGGCCTGACTGCCCGGGTGCGCCCTTGTCCCTCTCGCCTTCGGGTGACCTTGCCGAGGCGGCTGCGACCCTGTTCCAGACCCTGCGTGAGGCGGATCGGCTGGCGTCGGCAGGGCAACGTATCGCTTTCGCCCCCGTGCCAGATCATGGGTTGGGGCGCGCGATCAATGACCGTCTTTCACGCGCCGCCGCACCCCGCCCGTGACCTGCGGGGTTGATCTGGTACCACAAAATTCTTGATCAAGAATTTTGCAATTTCCTTGAAAGGAAATTGGCGTGACCACACTGCCCGTGTTAATCGAACACGCCCATCACGCGACCGAACAGCATGAAGGCGCGTGCGGTGCGGGTTTCGACCAGTTCGGCGATTTCGGCGTCGGTCGCGTTTTTCTCGAACTGCTGGAAGGTCTTGTCAAAGGTGCGCAGGAAATGGTGGCCCGCATCTCGAAACACCGGATCTTCGCGCATACGACCGGCGGTCAGGGCCAGCGATGAACGATCCCGAACCCCGCCTACGGCCGCGATGCCCCGCCCGCGTTCGCCTGCCGCAAAGCGCCGCCAGAGTTCTGGCCGCGCGCGGTCAGGCTTCAGGTCGTCCATATAGATGCCCTCTTGGCTCAGGAGGGTCAGCACATCCTGAGCCGAGCGGATCAGGCGGGCGATATCGCGGTCTTCCAGCGCAAGGCGGAGGGCTCGGAATCCCTCTTTGTCATCCGGGCTTTCCGGGAATTGCAGGGCACGGATGAAATCGGCCAGCGAAAGCGGCGCGCGTAGCGCTTCGGCCGGAGTGCCAAGCGCGAGGCCAGGCTGTTCTTCGGCGGTGGTTTGCGGCTCGGGCGGGACCAGCGCGGCCTTTCGGTCGGCCGAGGCCACGGAAAGCGACGAATCGCGGCGCGAGGTAAAGCGGGCAATCGCGGTTTCGGTCTGCTTTGCCGCCTGGGTCAGTTCTTCAAGCTTGCGCTCGACGGTCGGCTTCATGGCGCCCGTCGTTGACTGCGATGCGATATAGGCCGAGCGCATGGCATCGACCGAGGCTTGCAAGCGTGCGGCTTCGGCGCGCAGGATGCGGATCGACCGCAGGGTCGTTGCGGCGGCCCAGATCAGCGCCAAGGGCAAAAAGATGACCAGCGCGGCCATGACCATGCCAATCGGGCCGTCGCTGTTGACGCCTTTCGGGCTTTGGATGACGTAAACCACCGCCGCAGAGGTCCAGACCACCGACAGGGCTGCGGCGACGAATTCCGTCACCGAAAAGCGCGGCTCGTCCGCCATGGGAACGGCGCTGGGATCGGTCTGCGGGGCGGGGCTTTCAGTCATTGCTGGCTCTTGGCATCCGGTTGGCCGCTTACAGGAAGCGGACGCTCACCACCTCATAGGCGCGGTCACCGCCGGGGGTCTTGACCTCGACGCTGTCGCCTTCGTCCTTGCCGATCAGGGCGCGGGCAAGGGGCGAGCGGATGTTCAGCAGCCCGCGTTCGATGTCGGCCTCGGCTTCGCCCACGATCTGATAGGTTTTTTCCTCGTCGGTGTCTTCGTCCACCAAGGTCACCGTGGCGCCGAATTTGATCGACCCGGACAGGCGCGATGTGTCGATGACCTCGGCCAGCGACAGCATTCCTTCCAGTTCCTTGATGCGGCCTTCGATGAAGGACTGCTTTTCGCGGGCGGAATGGTATTCGGCGTTTTCGGACAGGTCGCCATGTTCGCGCGCCTCGGCAATGGCGCGAATGACGGCGGGGCGATCGACCGTCTTCAGGATCTTCAGCTCTTCATCCAGAGCGTTGAAGCCGTTGCGGGTCATTGGGATCTTTTCCATCGTCACCTTCCACGAAAAGAAGAACCACGGCCCCGGGGAGGGGCCATGGCTCTGGTTTGCAGACACCCAAGCGGAAGCGCGCTCCAATTGCAAGAGGGGACGGCGGTTCTGGGCAGAACACTGTCGCCCTTTGGCAAGAAAATTGCGGAAATGCTGCGATGCGGAAACGCGATGTTGCGTCATGGTTGACCTATGACTTCCCATGGGGCAATGACATTGGCGACAAATTTGGGGACAGCGAAGGACAAGCCATGAACCAGGTCGAGCGCGAGAAGATGGAATACGATGTCGTGATCGTCGGCGCGGGGCCTGCGGGCCTGTCGGCGGCGATCCGGTTGAAGCAGTTGGATGCCGATCTGTCGGTGGTGGTGCTGGAGAAGGGCTCTGAAGTCGGGGCGCATATCCTGTCGGGCGCCGTCTTGGACCCGGCCGGTCTGGATGCGCTCTTGCCCGATTGGCGCAACATGGGCGCGCCGATCAAGACGCCGGTCAAGGAAGACAACTTTTATATGCTTGGGCCGGCCGGCAAGATTCGCATTCCGAATTGGCCAATGCCGCCCTTGATGAACAACCACGGCAACTACATCGTGTCGATGGCGAATGTCTGCCGTTGGATGGCGGGTGTGGCCGAAGAACTGGGTGTCGAGATTTTCCCGGGGATGTCGTGTAGCGAATTGGTCTATGATGGGGACCGCGTTGCCGGTGTTGTCGCCGGGGAATTCGGTCGCGACGCCGAAACGGGCGAGCCGGGGCCGAATTACGAGCCGGGCATGGAGCTTTTGGGCAAATATGTCTTCCTGTCGGAAGGCGTGCGTGGCAGCCTGGCCAAGGAAGTCATCGCCAAATATTCGCTGAGCAAGGGTCATTGCCCGCAGAAATTCGGCATTGGCATGAAGGAAATCTGGGAGATCGATCCGGCCAAGCATCGCGAGGGCACGGTCACCCATACGATGGGTTGGCCGCTGGGGTCGAATGCGGGTGGCGGGTCCTTCATCTATCACCTTGAGAACAATCAGGTCTATGTGGGCTTTGTGGTTCACCTGAACTATGAAAACCCGCATCTTTATCCCTATATGGAATTCCAGCGGTTCAAGCATCATCCGATGGTGGCCGAACTGCTGGCAGGGGGGAAGCGCGTGGCCTATGGCGCGCGGGCGATTTCCGAGGGCGGCTGGCAGTCGATGCCAAAGATGGTGGCACCCGGTGTGGCGCTTCTGGGCTGCTCGGTCGGGATGGTCAACGTGCCGCGGATCAAGGGCAACCACAACGCGATGCTGTCGGGCAAAGCGGCGGCCGAGGCGGCCTATGCGGCGTTGCAGTCTGGCCGTTCGGGCGACGAGCTGACCGATTACGAGACCGAAGTTCGCACCGGCGCGATTGGCCGCGATCTGAAAAAGGTGCGCAACGTCAAACCGCTGTGGTCGAAATACGGTCTGGTCGCCAGCTTGGTTGGGGGTGGTTTGGACATGTGGTTGAACACCGCCGGTCTGACTGCATTTGGAACCCTGCGTCACCGCAAGTCGGATGCGGCGGCGACGGGTCTTGCCAAGGATCACAAGCCGATCGATTACCCGAAACCCGATGGCAAACTGTCGTTCGACCGTCTGACCAACGTGGCGTTCAGCTTTACCAACCACGATGAAAGCCAACCGGCCCATCTGAAGCTGAAGGACAAGTCGATCCCGATTTCGGTAAACCTGCAGAAATATGCCGAACCGGCGCAGCGGTATTGCCCGGCGGGGGTTTACGAAGTGATTGCCGAAGATGGAAAAGATCCGCGCTTTGTGATCAACTTCCAGAACTGCGTGCACTGCAAGACCTGCGACATCAAGGACCCGTCGCAGAACATCAATTGGACCACGCCGCAGGGCGGTGACGGCCCCAATTACCCCAATATGTGATGCAAAACGGCCCGGCCCCCGACGATATCCTTGCCTTTATCCGCAGCTCTTGCGGAAAAGTGCCGGATGTCGCGGGCCGGGCCGATCTTTTTGCGGCCCTTGCCTTGGATGGGGATCGGGCCGAGGCGTTCATGCAGGCTTTTGCGGCAGAGTTCGGGGTTGATCTGACGGGATATGAGCCCGCCTATCATTCCCAGACCAAAGGGCGGGCTTGGCGCTTGGGCTGGCCGATTCCGGTGCCCCATCAATTTGGGGTCCGGATTCCGATTGCCCTGTCGCATCTGGTGGCAGCAGCCCAAAGCGGCGCTTGGGCCATGCGCTATCCCAATCTGACCCCACGGCCGAGCCACGATTGGCTGAATGCGGTCCTTGTGCTGGGCGGATTGCCGTTGGTGGTGGCTGGGCTCGTGTTTTTGATCCGGTTGGTTTGATCCTGCTCGAATCCTCGTGATCGGGGCCAGTTGGCATTGCGTCCTTGGGGAGGCGCAGATAGCTTGGCCCTATTGATTTCAAGAGCATGGACCCAGATGCCCGTTCATATCAAAAGAACCCTCGCTGCCGCGCTTCTGTCATCGTGCCTGTTTGTCGGGGCAAATCCCGGTTTTGCCGAAGGGGCCAAGGCGGATGCCGGGGCCTATCTTGCGGCGCATGCCGCAGCGACGGCCAATGATTATCGGCAGGGGGCCTATTGGTTCAGCCGCGCCTTGGAGGGGGATCCGACGAATGCCCCGCTTTTGGAAGGGGTTGTCGTTTCCTATCTGTCGCTGGGCGAGATCGAAGCCGCAGGCAAAGCAGCGGGCCAATTGCGCGAACTGGGCGGAAAGTCGATTTCGGCGAATATCGCGCTCGCCGCAGCGGCGGCCCTGCGCGAAGATTATGATGATCTGCTGAAAGACGATCCCGACCGCGCGATTGGCAATCTGGTCGATGGGCTGATCCGGGCTTGGGCCGAATTTGGCAAAGGCAGCATGACCGAGGCGCTGGAAGGGTTCGACGCGCTGGCAAAGGGCGAAGGGGTCAAGGCGTTTGCATTGTATCACAAAGCCTTGGCTTTGGCGGCCGTGGGGGATTTCGAAGGGGCGGATGAAATCCTTTCGGGCCGGTCGGATGGGCCAATCGTGGTCAATCGGCGGGGCCTGCTGGCCCATGTCGAGATTCTGAGCCAGTTGGAACGCAATGACGACGCGATCAAACTGGTGGATCAATCCTTTCCCGGTGGCGGCGATCCCGAGGTCGTGCAGATCAGAAAACGATTGACCGCGGGCGAGACGCTGCCCTTTACCACCGTCAAGGGCGGCAAAGGCGGCATTGGCGAGGTGTTCTTTTCGGTGGCCTCGGCTTTGACCGCCGATGCCGAGCCCAGCTATACCCTGCTTTATTCACGGGCCGCTGTGGCCCTGTCAGACGGCAATATCGAGGGCGTTTTGCAATCGGCGCGCCTGCTGGACGAATTGGGGCAGAGGGAATTGGCGGCAGAGACCTATGCCCGCGTTCCGGCCGAAGATCCGAACTTTCATATGGCTGAAATCGGTCGGGCCGAGGCGATTTATGCCTTGGACCGCAAGGAGGAGGCTTTGGGCATTCTGGGCACCCTTTCGCGGACCCATGCCGAGCAATCGGCCGTCTTCCTTGCCCTTGGTGACATGTTGCGGCGCGAAGAACGGTTCAAAGATGCGGCAGACGCCTATCAGAACGCCATTGATCTGACCCCCAACCCAGAACAGCGGCATTGGGTCTTGTTCTATTCCTTGGGCGTTTCCTACGAACGGACAAGCGATTGGGAGAAATCCGAGCAGAATTTCCGCCGCGCGCTTGAACTCTATCCGGATCAGCCGCAGGTGTTGAATTATCTGGGCTATAGTCTGGTGGACCGGGGCGAAAAGCTGGAGGAGGCGCTGGAAATGATCCAGCGGGCCGTCGCTGCGCGCCCCGATGCCGGCTATATCATCGACAGCTTGGCCTGGGCCTATTTCCGGCTGGGTCGCTATCAAGACGCGTTGGAGCCGATGGAGCGCGCCAGCCTGCTGGAACCCGTTGACCCCGTAGTCACCGACCATCTGGGCGATGTGTATTGGGAAAACGGGCGCAAGCTTGAGGCCCGGTTCCAGTGGCGTCGGGCCCTGAGTTTCGAGCCCGAAGAGAAAGAAGCTGTTCGCATTCGCCGCAAACTTGAAATAGGTTTGGACGAAGTCAGAAAAGAGGAAGGGGAAAAAACCCCTTAAGTTTCAATGCACCGGCATCCTTCGTCAGAATTTGCGCCCGCCAAGATCAATCTGACGCTTCACGTCACCGGGCAGCGCGAGGATGGTTATCACCTGCTGGATAGCTTGGTGGTCTTTGCGAAAGTCGGCGATTGGGTGTCTGTCGAGGGGGCCGGACCGGCGGGGCTGACCTTGGCCGGGCCGATGGCGGGGGGTCTTTCGGTTGGGCCTGACAATCTGGTGCTGCGCGCAGCGGCGCTGATGGGGGGTGATCGCGCACTGACCTTGGAAAAGCATCTGCCGGTGTCTTCAGGCATCGGCGGGGGGTCGGCCGATGCTGCGGCGACGCTGCGCCTGTTGGCACGAGAGACAGGACGGCCACTTCCCGCCGCGTCAGATGTCTTGCGGCTGGGGGCCGATGTGCCCGTGTGTCTGGTGGGCAAGCCGATGCGCCTGCAGGGAATTGGCGATCGGTTGACCCCGGTGCCGCCCCTGCCTTCGGCGTGGTTGGTGTTGGTCAATCCCCGTGTTCCGCTGTCGACGCCACAGGTCTTTCGCGCATTGACCGCCAAATCCAACGCGCCCATGCCCGATCTTTGGCCAAGACTGGCGACCGTTGGGGAATTGGCTGATTTCGTGACAACAAATCGCAACGATCTTGAGCCTGCGGCGATGTCGCTGGTGCCGGAAATTGCCATGGTCAAATCGGCGCTGTCCCGTCAGGCGGGCTGTCTTGCAGAACGGATGTCGGGGTCGGGCACCACCTGCTTTGGCCTTTTTGCAACCGAGGCAGAGGCCCAAGCCGCCGCGCAAGCCGTGGGTGCGGAAAACCCCGGCTGGTGGGTGGCTGCGGCGCCCCTGGTGTGACGCCGCGGGCCGATCAGGCGATGCGGGCCACCACGTAATCGGCCAGATCAGACAGCATGTCGCGCAGGGGGTGGGCGGGCAGCTTGTTCAACGCGTTGCGCGCCTTTTCCGACCATGCCAAGGCATCGACGCGCGCGGCCTCCATTGCGCCATGACGCGCCATGATCTGACCGGCCATTTCCAGATCGCCTTCGACCTGTTTGCCTTTTTCGATCGTGCGCACCCAGAACGCCCGTTCTTCGGCATCGGCCTTGGCGATGGCCTTGATCAGCGGCAAGGTCAGCTTGCGTTCGCGGAAGTCATCGCCCGTGTTTTTCCCGATGACGGCAGCGGTGCCACCGTAATCCAGCAAATCGTCGGCAATCTGAAAAGCGATCCCCAAAGCATCGCCATAGTCATAAAGCGCGCGAATCTGATCCTCGGACACCCCCGCGATCACACCGCCCACTTCGGTCGCGGCCGAAAACAAGGCAGCGGTCTTGCCGCGCACGACCTTGAGGTAAATCGCCTCATCCGTTCGCAAATCCTGCGCGGCGGTGAGTTGCAGAACCTCGCCCTCGGCAATCACGGCCGAGGCATTCGACAAAATCGACAGGACCCGCATGTTGTTGGTTTCAGTCATCAACTGAAAACTGCGCGCAAACAGGTAGTCGCCGACCAGAACGCTGGATTTGTTGTCCCACAGCAGGTTCGCCGTCGGGCGCCCGCGCCGCTGTTTGCTTTCATCGACCACGTCGTCATGCAACAGGGTTGCCGTGTGGATGAATTCCACCGTGGCCGCCAGATGCACGTGATAGGGGCCGTCATAGCCACACAGGCGCGCCGCCGCCAAGGTCAGCATCGGGCGCAGACGTTTGCCGCCCGCCTCGACCAGATGGGCGGTCACTTCCGGAATGCGTGGCGCATGTTCGCTGGCCATCCGTTCGCGGATCAATGCGTTGACCGCCGCCATGTCTTCGGCCAGCCATTCCCCCAGCCGATCATGCGGTTTTTGCGTGGCGTCATCCAGCCCCATCAGTCCAAGCTCCACTCTCGCCTTTTGTCATATGTCGTCATACATCAGGGTCATGAAAGAGCTCATGCGAACCACCGACCCGACCCTGATCGCCTATGCGCAGGCCCTGCTACAGGGCGAGGGTATAGCCACCTTTGACTTGGACGTCCACATGAGTGTCCTTGACGGATCTTTGGGCATTTTGCCGCGACGTTTGATGGTGCGCGATCAAGATCATTTCATGGCCGTGGCCGTGTTGCGCGACAACCAGATCCCGACGGGGCTTTGATGTTTTCCGAGGCCGAGATTTCAGACGACAAGTTTCTGTGCGGTGCGCTGAACCTGTTGCAACCGATCAAAGGGTATCGCGCCGCAACGGACCCGGTCCTTTTGGCGGCGGCTTGCCCGGCGCAAAGCGGGCAATCGGTGCTGGATGTCGGCTGCGGCGTTGGTGCGGCAGCCCTGTGTCTGGGATGGCGCGTGCCGGGGCTGGCACTGTCGGGGCTGGAATTGCAGGCAGATTATGCCGAGTTGGCACGCCGCAATTCGGCGCGAAACCAGATCGCGCTTTCGGTGCATAGCGGCGATCTGATGGCGGTTCCGGCGGCGTTGCGGTGTGACTTTGACCATGTGATCTCAAACCCGCCATATTACCCATCGGGGGGGACGCCTTCGCCCGTATTGGGCCGGGCGGCGGCGATGCAGGTTTCAATCCCCTTGGCCGACTGGGTAGAGGCCTGTGGGCGGCGCATTCGGCCCGGCGGTTGGCTGACGTTGATCTGTGGGGCCGATGGCCTGCCGGCGGTTTTGGCCGGCATGGGTGGCAAGCTTGGATCGGTTTCGGTTTTGCCCCTGCAACCGCGCCTGTCAAAACCCGCTGTGCGCGTGGTCGTACGGGCCAGAAAAGGGGGGAAAGCCCCGTTTCGCCTGTTGCCGCCGTTGGTGATTCACCACGGTCAGGCCCATGATGGGGATCGCGAAAGCTATACGCCCGAGGCAAACGCGGTGCTTCGCCTAGGTCACGACCTTTCGGCGAATTTTGGCTGATCTTTGAATCATTTCTGTGACAGGGGGCCGATTTTTTTCGCGACAACCGGGCAAAGCTGTGATCTCATCAACTGTGCCGAAACCAAAAAGGGAGTTTTGACGATGACAATTGCTTCGCATCTTCAGGAACTGCGCCGCAAGCACGAACACCTTTCCGAGTTGGTTGAACGAGAGCAGCGCAGCCCCGCGTCGGATGCCTTGCGGATCGCTGAAATGAAGAAGGAAAAGCTTAAGATCAAAGAGGAAATTACGCGTCTCTCCCACGTGTGACCTTTTTTCCGCTGGCCATCGCGGCCAGCCCGGCGCCCCCGGCAATGAGTAGGGCAGCCAAGATCAACATGGGCGTGGCGGGTGCAATTCCCGCCCAGACCAAGACGAGTGTAGACAACAGCGGGGCGGCATATGAGGCGACGCCCAAGAATTGGATGTCGCCCCGCTTCATCCCTATATCCCACGTGAAAAACGCCGCGCCGACGGGGCCAAGACCTAGGGCAAACATTGAGGCCCAGCCCATCGGGTTGGCTGGCCATTGGGTGTCTTCGAACCCCAGATGCGCCAAAAGCGAAAATGCGGCGGTCAGCAAACAATAAACGGTGACGCTTTCCGTGGGCACATCGCCCAAACGGCGCGACAACACCGAATAGCCGGCCCAGGTCAGGGCACAGGCAAAGCCCAACCCAAGACCAAGTGGCGTGGCCGCGCCGCCCGCCTCGCGCCCTAAAATGATCAGGGCAGCTCCGGCAAAGGCGATCAAGGCCCCCAGAATGTGAAACAGGCGCAGTTTTTCCCCCGGCAGGAAGGACGACAGCAGAACGATGAACAGGGGCCAAAGATAGGCGATCAGACCGGTTTCGGCCGAGGGCGCGATCCGAAAGGCCGTGAAGTACAGCGCGTGATAGCCGAAAAGCCCAATGGTGCCAAAGGCATAGACCTTCCAAGAAATCTGCGCCAACAGGCCAAGCCCCTTGCGCGCGGTCCAGACCAGCCCGATCAGGCCGCCCAAGCCAAAGCAGATGGCATTCAACTGAAAGGGCGGAACCGGGGCAGATTTGATGGTCAGAAACGCCAGAAGCGCCCACATCAAAACGGCCGTCAGCCCAATTATCGTGGCACTTTTCATGCGATCCTCCGGTCCTTGCGCCATCTGCCAAGGGAAGCCGTGGAATAGCAAGCCCCGCGATCAGGATCGAACGGGTTTTCTGGTGGGGCGGTGCCCCTGTGGCTGGGATTGCCCTATGATTTTGCGGCGCAGAGACAAATGAAAAGGGCCGCCCGGCAAATGGGGCGGCCCTTTGTCACTTGAATGGTGTCTTTAAACGACGAACTGGCCGCCGTTCGCGCTGATGGTCGAGCCGGTGATAAAGCCCGCATCGTCCGAGGCAAGGAAGCAGACGCAGCGGGCGATTTCTTCGGGTTCGCCCAAACGGCCCACCGGAATCAGCGGGATGATGCGTTCGTTCAGCACTTTTTCATCAATCGCGCGCACCATCTCGGTGCCGATATAGCCGGGGCAGATGGCGTTGACGGTGATGCCAGCGCGCGCGCCTTCTTGTGCCAGCGCTTTGGTAAAGCCCAGATCGCCCGACTTGGCGGCGGAATAGTTTGCCTGACCTGCCTGGCCCTTTTGGCCGTTGATCGAGGAGATGTTGATGATGCGGCCAAACTTCCGATCACGCATGCCCGTCCACAGCGGATGGGTCATGTTGAACAAACCGGTCAGGTTGGTGTCGATCACTTCTTTCCACTGGACCGGGGTCATCTTGTGGAACATCGCGTCACGGGTGATGCCCGCATTGTTGACCAACACATCGATGGGGCCCAAATCGGCTTCGACCTTGGCAATGCCCTCTTTGCAGGCGTCGTAGTCGGCGACAGACCATTTGTAGGTCGGAATGCCGGTTTCTTTGGTGAAATCAGCGGCGGCCTGATCATTGCCAGCGTAGTTGGCAGCGACCGTGTAACCGGCGGCTTTCAAGGCCACCGAAATTGCTGCGCCAATCCCACGCGAACCACCTGTCACCAATGCGACCCGAGCCATACGTCTCTCCTCTGTGTATGAGTCTGTGTTGAAATCTTGTTATCGACATACGCGTGGGCGCGCAAGATTGTTGCGCGCCCGTTTTGCATCTGCGGCAATTTGCCGTGCAGTTGCAGCGTTATGCGCGCTCAAGGCACATGGCGACGCCCATGCCCCCGCCGATGCACAATGTGGCCAGACCCTTGTTCGCCTCGCGGCGTTGCATTTCAAACAGCAGGGTGTTCAGGATGCGGCAGCCCGAGGCGCCGATTGGGTGGCCGATGGCAATCGCGCCGCCGTTCACGTTCACGATGTCGGGGTTCCAGCCCATATCCTTGTTCACGGCGCAGGCCTGTGCGGCAAAGGCTTCGTTCGCCTCGACCAGATCCAGATCGGCGGCGTTCCAGCCAGCTTTGGTCAGGGCCTTGCGGCTGGCATAAATCGGGCCGACGCCCATGATCGCCGGATCAAGACCTGCGGTCGCATATGACGCGATGCGGGCCAGAACCTTGAGACCGCGCTTGGCAGCCTGCTCTTCGGTCATCAAAAGAACGGCGGCCGCGCCGTCGTTGATGCCCGAGGCGTTGGCGGCCGTGACCGAACCGTCCTTGGTAAAGGCCGGGCGCAGTTTCGTCATGGCATCCATCGTGGCCCCATGACGGATGTATTCGTCTGCATCCACCACGGTGTCGCCCTTGCGGGTCTTGATGGTGAAGGGGATGATCTCATCCGCGAATTTGCCGGCCTTTTGCGCGGCTTCGGCCTTGTTCTGGCTGGCCAGTGCAAAGGCATCCTGCATTTCGCGGCTGATCTGCCACTGGTTTGCAACGTTTTCTGCGGTCTGGCCCATGTGATAGCCGTTGAACGCATCCCAAAGACCGTCCCGGATCATCGAGTCGATGAAATTCAGATCGCCCATCTTCTGCCCGGCGCGCAGGTGCGCGACATGGGGCGACAGCGACATGTTTTCCTGACCGCCCGCAATGACGATTCCGGCATCGCCCAGTTGCACATGCTGTGCCCCCAACGCGACCGCCCGCAGACCCGAGCCGCAGACCTGATTCAGCGACCAAGCGCTGGCTTCCTTGGCAAGACCGGCCTTGATATGGGCCTGGCGGGCGGGGTTCTGGCCCTGACCGGCCGTCAGCACCTGGCCCAGAATGGTTTCTTCGACCTCTGCCTTGTCGATGCCAGCGCGGGCGATCACGCCCTCGATCACTGCGGCACCCAGATCATGGGCGGGGGTGTTGGCGAAAGAACCGTTGAAGCTGCCCACGGCAGTCCGTCCGGCAGCGACGATCACGACATTAGTCATATAAGAAGTCTCCCTAGGCCAAGGAAGCGGCTTTGTCCGCTATAGTCATGGCCTACGCCGCAGTGCCGCAAAACTCAAGTTTTCTGTCGCGGACGAGATGCCGCAAGGAGATTTCTTATGCACTGCGCCTGTCTTGTTTGGCCATCCAAGCTGGGTTTACCGTGGGCGCGCCGAACAGATAGCCCTGCAGGCAATCAACGCCAAGCTGTTGAAGACATTCGGCATCCTCAATGGTTTCAACGGATTCTGCGACGCACATCATGTCGAAATGTTTGCCGATGGTCAGCAGCGCGGCGGTGATCACCTGACTGTCACGGTTGGTGTGAATGTTCCGAATGAATTGCCCATCGATCTTGAGAATGTCGAAGTAAAAGTCGCGGAAGTACCGGATGGCGGTGTATCCGGCCCCAAAATCATCCATCGCAAAGGCGATTCCCTCTTGTTGCCAGCGATCCATGAAGGCGATCGTGATTTCGGGCATGGCCATGGCCGAGCTTTCGGTGATTTCCAGGATCAGCCGTTCGCCCAGTCGGGGATAAGATCGGATGCGGCTGCGAAGGATTCGGGTCCATTTCTGATATCCGATCGACCGCGCCGACATGTTGATCGACAAGCGCAGTTCGGGGTTTTCGATCAGGGCCCGCAGACCCAGCCCAAGGGCCGCGCAATCAATCTCTCGCCCGATTTCATGTGCCTCGACCGCTGGCATGAAATCCTTGGCGGGGATTGCGCGCCCGGTATGATCCAGAATGCGGATCAGCCCTTCGTGAAAGGCGATCTTTTCGCTGTCTTGGGTCAAGACCACGGGTTGAAACGCCAACCGCATGCGCCCCGTCGAAAGCGCCGCTTGCACCATGGTCAGGATCTGTTTGTCGGATTCCGAGATGGCAAAGGCCAAGGGGTTTGCCGTTGCGGGCGACAGATCGGCAAGGTTGGGCGGATTCTTGGACATCGCGATTCCTCTGCGTCAGATCCTGACCAGACTTGTCGCTGCCGGTTAAGCTTGCATGAAACTTCTCGTTTTGTTCTAATTTGACGGAACTTTTGGGAATGGCTGAACATGGCTGATCACGACCGTTGTCCCTGGTGTGGGACCGACCCGATTTATGTGGCTTATCATGATGATGAATGGGGCGTGCCGGAATGGGATAGCCGGGCCCTTTGGGAAAAGCTGATCCTTGACGGGTTTCAGGCGGGGTTAAGCTGGATCACCATCCTGAAAAAACGTGACGCGTTTCGTGCGGCATTTGAGGGATTTCACCCGGAGACCATTGCCCGCTGGGGCGAGGCTGACGTGCAACGCCTGCTGGGCAATCCGGGGATCGTGCGCCATCGGGGCAAGATCGAGGGGGCGATCAAATCCGCGCAGGCCTATCTGCGGATCGAAGAAGGCGAAGGATTTTCCCACTTCATCTGGAAGCATCAAGAGGGCCGCGTGGTGACGAACCACCGCCAGACCATTTCAGAGGTTCCGGCGCAGACAAAAACCTCGGAACTGATGTCAAAAGCGATGAAGGCGCAGGGGTTTACCTTCTGCGGGCCGACCATCGTCTATGCCTTCATGCAGGCGACGGGGCTGGTGAATGACCATCTGGTGACCTGCCCGGCGCATCAAAGGGTGGCGGCACTGGCGCGCGGTTAATTGGTGAGCAACAGATAGGCGTTTTGCGCGCGCCCCGGGTTTTTCACCAAAACCTTGAAATGCCCATTCACAGCCGGGACAAAGGCGCAAAAAGCGATGTCCTGCGGCGCGCTTTCCCTGCACACCTCCTGCCCTTGGTCGTCGATGATCCGCAGGTCCAGATTGCCGCCACCATCGCCGATCACCGCAATTTCGGTATAGGCCCCGCCATAAAGGGGCAGGGTCCAGATATCGGTCTGATCCGGGGCAAGTTTGGCGTTATATGAGACCGCGATATCGGTGCGGCCATTGGCCCCCGCCTCCTCTGCCCGGTCGATCAGCGTCAGGGCTGTGTCGTCGCCTTTGGCCAGATCTCGCGCGGTGGCCAGCATGTCGGTCACGCTGATCGGACCGGCGGCCCCGGACCCAATCTCGACCTGAGCCGCGATCCCTTCGGTCACCTTTGTCAGCGGGGGGCCGGGAACTTGGGGAACCGCTGCGGCCAAATGCGCCGCGGCCATCACGGTCAGACCGTCCTGATCGGCGATGCCCCGGGCAAACAGCATATGGGCCAACCACAGCCGCGCGACCGGCGAGGGATAAGCGGGCGCAAGCGCATCGACATTTGGAACCGGCGTGTCCTGCCCAAAGGCCAAGCCGGGAAGACTTGCCACGAACAGGGAAAACACGTGGCAAAGGCGCAGGACTACGGGCATAGATCACACAATTCGGTCAAAGACTTCGTCAAAAAAAGCGTTGCGTCCCTGGAACCAAGGGTTCAGGTCCGCGCCGACCGGAAATAAGGGCCGGGCAAGGCAGCATTTGCACAAATTCGGAAAAGCGGCAATAACCAGCGCGGAACGCCCCTGCCGGGGCAGGGATATGCAGACCATGCAGACGACCGAAATTCTGGAGCGACTGATCGCCTTTGATACGGTCAGCTCTCGTCCCAACCGGGCCCTGATGGATTGGGTGGCCGATCTGTTGCGGCAGGCGGGATTGACGCCCCAGTTGATCGCCGATGCCACCGGGGCCAAGGCCAATCTTTACGTGACCGTCGGGCCGCAGGATCGCAGTGGCGTTCTGTTGTCGGGGCATACCGATGTCGTGCCGATCGACGGGCAGGCATGGACCGTGCCGCCCTTTGCGCTGACCCGGCAGGGGGGGCGGCTCTATGGGCGCGGCACGACGGATATGAAGGGGTTTTGCGCCTCGGCTTTGGCGGCGGTGTTGGCGGCAAGCCAGCGTCCGTTGCGGACACCGCTGCATCTGGCGCTGTCCTATGATGAAGAGGTGGGATGCCAAGGTGTGCGGTCGCTGATCGACATGCTGGAGCTAGCGCCGTTTCGCCCCGCCATGTGCATCGTGGGCGAGCCGACATCCATGGCCGTGGCCACCGGACACAAGGGCAAGGTTGCCCTGCGCGCCATCTGCACGGGCCGCGAAGGGCATTCCGCCTTGGCGCCCCTGTCGCTCAACGCGCTGCATCTGGCGGCGGATTTCCTGAACGCCCTGCGGGCCACGCAAGCCCGGATCGTGGAGGGTGGGCCAAAAGATTGGGATTATGACGTGCCCTATACCACGGTCCATGCGGGCAAGATGTCGGGTGGGGTACAGGTCAATATCGTGCCCAACCATGCCACAATCGATTTCGAAATCCGATCGCTCGCCCAAGATGACCCTGGGTCGGTGATTGACCTCTTGCGTCAGGCGGCGGCGGATATCGTGGCCCCTTTGCGCGCGGATTTCCCCGAAGCAGACATCCAGATCGAACGCCTGTGGGATTATCCCGGCCTAGGCACCCCCGGTTCCGCCAATGTCGTGAATTTTGTCAAAGCGCTGACCGGGGCCAATGGAACGATCAAGGTGGCCTATGGCACCGAAGGCGGGCTGTTTTCGCAGCGATTGGGCATTCCAACCGTGATCTGTGGGCCCGGCAGCATGGCCCAAGGGCACAAGCCCGATGAATTCATAACCGAAGATCAATTGGCGCGCTGCGACAGCATGCTGACCCGCCTGATCGAACGACTGGAGGCCGGACTCTGATGCCGATTGAACTGAAATCGCTGGCGGATGTTCTGGCACTTGATTTCGATGACATCATCGATGTGCGCGCGCCCGCCGAATATGCCGAAGATCACATGCCTTCGGCGATTAGTCTGCCGGTTCTGGATGATGCCGAGCGCGCCCGCGTGGGAACGATCTATAAACAGGTGTCGCCCTTTGATGCGCGCAAGATCGGGGCGGCGCTGGTGTCACGAAATGCGGCCAAGCACCTTGAGGGGCCCTTGGCGGGCAAACCCGGTGGATGGCGGCCCTTGGTCTATTGTTGGCGCGGGGGGCAGCGGTCGGGCAGTTTCTCGATCATCTTGCAGCAGGTGGGCTGGCGGGCCGAGACGATCAAGGGCGGGTACAAGGCTTGGCGGCATCTGGTGGTGGATTCGCTGTACGATGACCCCTTTCCCGCGCGGATGGTGGTGCTGGATGGCAATACCGGTTCGGCCAAGACCGATGTCTTGAAACGGCTGCCCGCAAGGGGGGTGCAGGTGGTCGACCTTGAGGGGCTGGCCAATCATCGCGGATCGTTGTTCGGGTCCATGGGCGATCAACCCAGCCAAAAGGCATTCGAGGGGCGGCTGGCGCTTGCAATCGCGGGGCTTGACCCGCAAAAGCCCGTGGTGGTCGAGGCGGAAAGTTCCAAGATCGGCAATTGCCGGCTGGCGCCGCGCATCTGGCGCGAAATGGTGGTGGCCCCGCGCGTGGTGATTGACGCGCCGCGCCGCGCACGGGCGGATTATCTGACGCGGGCCTATGCCGATCTGACCGGTGATGTCGCGCGGCTGGATGAGGTGATCCAACGGCTGAAACCCCTGCACGCAGCCGAGGTGATTGGCGCGTGGCGGGAAATGGCGTCTTCTGGGGCCTTTGCCGATCTGGCGGACAGCTTGATGGAGCGTCACTACGACCCCCGCTATTCCAAACACCGGGCAAGGATGGACGTTCCCCACACCAGCGTCGAGGCGGGGGATCTGTCTGAATCCGCTCTGGATGATTTGGCAGATCGGGTGGCGGAGGCGGCTTTCGCCGCACTCCACCGATAAGATCAGGCCCCAAACGGCGCGAGGGCGGCGGGCATGTTCTGATAGGCGACCGGGCGCAGCCAACGCCGGATCGACAGGGTGCCCACGCTGGTGGCGCCAAAGTTGGTGCTGGCCGGATAGGGGCCGCCGTGAACCATGGCGTCGCAAACCTCGACCCCGGTGGGGAAGCCGTTGGCCAGCACACGGCCCGCCTTGCGTTCCAGAATGGGCATCAGACTGCGGGCCAGATCGGTGTCGTCGTCATCCAGATGCAGGGTGCAGGTCAGTTGGCCCTGCAAGCTGCGGGCCAGATCGCGCATTTCGGCGGTATGGCGGACCCGAACGATCAGACCCAGCGGGCCAAACACCTCTTCGGCCAACA
>JALQUQ010000110.1 GCA_023263735.1 Paracoccaceae bacterium
TTGAATTGGGCGGCCTTGTCCCTGTCGGTTGCCGGTCTAAAGGTGCCCGACGCCCATCTTGCGGCCATCGAGCGGATTGCGCCGACCCTGCGGCTGCTTCGGCATTTCGATGGGGGATTGGCCCGGTTCCATGGGGGCGGGCGTGGGATCGAGGGGCGGCTGGATCATGCTTTGGCCAGCGCCGGTGTCAAACCCGGTTTGGCGCGTGGGTTAGCGATGGGGTTTTTGCGTCTGTCGGGGGGGCGAACCTCGCTTATCCTTGACGCGGCATCTCCTCCCGGCGGGCGGGCCGGGGCTTTTGCCCATGCCTCGACCCTCGCACTCGAGGTTACCTCTGGTCGAAGGCCATTGATCGTCAATTGCGGGTCTGGCGCTCCCTTTGGCACCGAATGGCGCCGCGCCGGACGTGCCACACCCTCGCATTCGACCTTGGCAATCGATGGCGTTTCATCCTCGCGGTTCGGGGCGGACGGGGATGAGGTCTTGCAAGACCTTGCCAAGATATTGACCGTTCGAAAAATGGCGACCGACAATGGCGATGGGGTGCATGCGGCCCATGATGGGTGGGCCGATACGCATGGTCTGTCGCATGCCCGCGATCTGGCGATGACTTCGGATGGGCGAAAGATCATGGGGGCCGATACGCTGATTGCCCTGAATTCGCATGGGCGGAGCCGGTTTGAAAAGGTTCTGACCGCCACCAAGCTGAAGGGCGTTCCTTTTGCGGTTCGGTTTCATCTGCATCCCGATGCTGATGCGACGATCGACATGGGGGGGACGGCGGTGTCGATCGCACTGAAATCGGGGGAAATCTGGGTGTTTCGACACGACGGGACGGCGAAGTTGTCGCTGGAGCCGTCTGTCTATCTGGAAAAGGGGCGTTTGCGACCCCGTGCGACAAAGCAGATCATCCTTTCGGCACAGGCTGCGCAGATCGAAACGCGTATCGGCTGGACCTTGTCGAAAGCACAGGATACTCCCACCGCCATCCGCGATCTGGACCGCGACGAACTGCCGGTCCCGTTGTGACCCGCTCTTTGACCGAAGGTATGCCCCGCTATGACCGATCTCGTCGCCCCGCGCCGCGCGCTGATTTCTGTATCTGACAAAACCGGGCTGTTGGATTTTGCCCGTGTTCTGCATCAGCATGGGGTCGAATTGATCTCGACCGGCGGCACGTCGAACATGCTGCGCACCGCCGGGCTTCCGGTCAAGGATGTGTCTGAAATCACGGGTTTTCCAGAGATGATGGATGGCCGGGTCAAGACGTTGCACCCAAAGGTGCATGGCGGCTTGCTGGCACTTCGCGATAATCCCGATCATGTGGCCGCCATGGAGCAACATGGCATTGGCCCGATCGACATGCTGATCGTGAACCTGTACCCGTTTGAAGAAACCGTCGCCAAAGGGGCCGACCACGAGACCTGTATCGAAAACATCGATATCGGTGGCCCCGCGATGATTCGCGCCGCATCGAAAAACCATGGCTTTGTGGCGGTGATTACCGATCCGGCGGATTATGCCGTTGCGACCGAAGAATTGCGTGCCAACAATGGTCAGACCACGCTGGCCTTCCGTCAGAAACTGGCGTTGACCGCGTACAGCCGCACGGCCGCCTATGACACGGCGGTCAGCACTTGGCTGGCGGGTCAAATCGGTGAAACCGCCCCGCGTTACCGGAGCTTTGCGGGCAAGCTGGCCCAAGGTTTGCGCTATGGGGAAAACCCGCATCAGGGTGCGGCTTTCTACACCGACGGCTCGAAACGCGAGGGCGTTTCCACGGCACGCCAATGGCAGGGCAAGGAACTGTCCTACAACAACATCAACGACACTGATGCAGCCTTTGAGCTTGTATCGGAATTTGCCCCTGTCGACGGTCCGGCCTGTGCCATCATCAAACACGCCAACCCGTGCGGTGTTGGTCGTGCGGCCAGTCTGAAAGAGGCTTATGTGCGGGCCTATCAGTGCGACCAGACCAGTGCCTTTGGCGGAATTGTCGCGCTGAACCAGCCGTTGGATGCCGAGACCGCCGAAGAGATCGTCAAGATTTTCACCGAGGTCGTGATTGCCCCCGGTGCCAGCGATGAGGCCAAGGCGATCTTTGCAGCCAAGAAAAACCTGCGTCTGCTGACCACCGGCGGTTTGGCCAATCCGGCGGCGGGTGGGCTGGCGTTCAAACAGGTGGCTGGTGGCTTCCTTGTTCAGGATCGCGACAACGGCGCACTTTCGCTGGCGGATTTGAAAGTCGTGACCAAGCGCGCCCCGACCGAGGCGGAACTTGCAGACCTTCTCTTTGCGTGGAAAGTGGCGAAACACGTGAAGTCGAACGCGATTGTCTATGTCAAGGACGGGGCAACCGTCGGTGTCGGCGCTGGGCAGATGAGCCGCGTGGATTCGACCCGGATCGCCGCGCGAAAATCGCAAGACATGGCCGAAGTTCTGGGCCTGCCGCACCCCCTGACCAAAGGATCGGTTGTGGCATCGGATGCGTTTTTCCCCTTCCCGGATGGATTGCTGACGGCGGCAGAGGCCGGCGCAACGGCCGTCATCCAGCCCGGCGGCAGCATGAATGACGACAAGGTGATTGCTGCGGCAGATGACGCCGGGCTTGCCATGGTCTTTACTGGCATGCGGCATTTCCGGCATTAAGGTCAGATGAAACACGCTTTTTTCGCTGCGGCAGGAACATTCGCGCTGGATCAGGCGTCCAAAGTCGCGGTGGTTCACGGGCTGAATTTGATCGAGCGCGGGGTGATCGAGGTTGTTCCCCCGCTGCTGACCTTTCGCATGGCGTGGAACCAAGGGATCAACTTTGGGCTTTTTTCCGGAGAGGCCGATTTGACCCGTTGGGGTTTGATCGCCTTGGCGATTGGAATCTCGATTTGGGTCTATGTCTGGGTTCAACGGAATCACCCCGGAAAAGGCGCTCAGATTTCAGCCGGGTTGTTGATTGGCGGCGCCATGGGCAATGTCATCGACCGCATTCTCTATGGTGCCGTCGCGGATTTCTTGAACATGACCTGCTGCGGAATTGAAAACCCGTATGCGTTCAACGTTGCGGATGTTGCCATTTTCGCCGGTGCTCTGGGGTTGGTGGTGTTTACGGGCGACAAAAAGGACGATGGCACCAGATCGCTGACCAAAGGCAAAGTGCGGTCAAAGAACCCGTGACGCGGGCGGATGATTGCGCTAAGAGGAGGCAAGGCGCTTTGGAGGACCGGATGCAAAAGGCTCAGCTAATCCTTGCGGTAACGCTTGCGGTGACACTGGCGGGTTGCGCAAAAGGGGACAAGGTCCCGCAACTCATGAACCTGCGTTCGGCAACGAATGGGCCGGATGAATTCGGCATTCTGCCGCCCAAGGCATTGGAAATGCCGACCGATCTGGCCGCATTGCCCGACCCGACTCCGGGGGGTGCCAACCTGACCGATCCACAGCCCAAAGACGACGCGATTCTTGCCTTGGGCGGGCGCCCGGGTGCTGGGGCTGGCGCAGATGCGGGATTGGTTTCGCATGTGTCGCGGTATGGCGTTGCCTCGGGCATTCGCGATACGTTGGCAGCCGAAGATCTGGAATGGCGGCGCAAGAACAATGGGCGCCTGCTTGAGCGTCTCTTGAACGTCAACGTCTATTACAAAGCCTATCGCAAGCAGTCTTTGGACCAGCAGGCGGAGCTTTGGAAATGGCGTCAGCGCGGCGTCAAGACCCCGTCGGCACCGCCCGCGAAAGATGGCGAATAGTCACGAAGCCGTTGACCCACCTTGCCAATCCCGACAGAGGCCGTAGCTTCGGGGGGATTGAACTTTTGGGGGGAACAGGACCGTGCTTCGTTATGCCCTGACCACAAGCCTGATACTGGCCGCCGCGCCCGTCTTGGCGGATGATGTAACGACCTTTACACTGGATAACGGACTGGACGTTGTGGTGATCGAGGATCACCGCGTTCCTGCCGTCACGCAGATGCTGTGGTATCGGGTGGGGGCGGCCGATGAACTGCCCGGAAAATCGGGCATTGCCCATTTTCTGGAACATCTGATGTTCAAGGGGACGGATGAGGTTGGTCCCGGCGAGTTTTCCGCCTTTGTCGAGGCGCAGGGTGGCGACGACAACGCCTTTACCAGCTGGGATTACACCGCCTATTTCCAGCGGATCGCGGCAGACCGTCTTGATATCATGATGAAGATGGAGGCCGACCGGATGCGCGACCTTCAGCTTTTGGAGGATGACGTACTGACCGAACGGTCCGTGATCATCGAAGAACGCCGCCAACGGATCGGTTCCAGCCCCGGCGCGCTTTTGGCCGAGCAGATGCGGGCCGCGCAGTTCCTGAACCACCCTTACGGAATTCCGGTCATCGGTTGGGAACATGAGATGGCCCAACTGAGCCAACAGGATGCGCTGGATTTCTATCGGCTTTATTATGCGCCGAACAATGCCGTCTTGATCGTTGCTGGGGATGTCGAGCCCGAAGCGGTTCGCAAGATGGCCGAGACCCATTATGGCCCGCTGAAACCCTCTGAAGGGATCAAACCCCGCGTCAGGCCATCAGAACCGCCACAATTGTCGGAACGGCGTTTGGTTCTGACCGATGAGCGGGTTTCGCAGCCCTATGTGATCCGCACCTATCTTGCCCCCGAACGCAACGCGGGGGCCCAAGAGGATGCTGCGGCTTTGGCCATTCTGGCAGAGCTTTTGGGCGGATCGGGGACGACATCCCTTTTTGCGCAATCGCTGCAATTCGGGACGGATCCGATCGCGGTTTATTCGTCGGCAAATTACGACGGCACCAGCATCGACAATGGGTCATTCACGATATTGGCGGTTCCCGTGCCCGGAAAAACGTTGGAACAGGCCGAAGCTGCGATGGATCAGGTGATTGCCGATTTCATCGAAAAGGGCCCCGATCCGGACGATTTTGCGCGGATCAAGCGGCAGATCAGTGCATCGGAAATCTATGCGCGTGACAACGTCGGCGGTCTGGCCCGTGAATATGGTGAGGCGTTGACGGTTGGCCTGACGGTGGATGACGTCAAGACTTGGCCGCAAGTCTTGAATGCCGTCACGCCCGAACAAGTGGTCGAGGCCGCAAAGACGGTTCTTGACCGCAAGAATGCCGTCACCGGCTGGCTGATGCCTAAGGAAGAGGTTTCAAAATGAAAATTCTGCGTTTTGCAGCCCTGTTCTGCGCATTTTCAAGCCCCGCATTGGCTGCGGTCGATATTCAGACGGTGACCTCGCCCGGTGGTATTCAGGCTTGGCTGATCGAAGATCATAACATTCCGTTCATGTCGCTGGAGATCGAATTTCGTGGTGGGACATCCTTGGATCAGCCCGGCAAACGGGGGGCTGTCAATTTGATGACGGCCTTGATCGAGGAAGGCACGGGCGATCTGGACAGCCAAGGTTTTGCAAAGGCCCGCGACTCTTTGGCTGCCAGCTATCAGTTTGACTCAGGCGTCGATACCGTTTCCGTCTCGGCCCAATTTCTGACGGAGAATCGCGATCAGGCTGTGGATCTGTTGCGGCAGGCGCTGACGGCGCCACGATTTGACCAAGAGGCGATTGACCGCGTGCGCGGGCAGGTTCTGGCCAACATCCGCAGCGATGCAAAAGATCCGTCGTCGATTGCCGGGCGGGCGTTGAAAGAAATGTCTTACGGCGATCACCCCTATGCGACGTCGGGAGACGGAACCGAAGACAGCGTGAACGCCCTGACTCGCGATGATATCGTGGCTGCACATCAGGCAGCCCTCGCCCGCGATCGGATTTACGTTGCGGCATCTGGCGACATCACGGCCGAAGAACTGGGCCCGATTTTGGACAATCTGCTGGGGGGGCTGCCGGAAAAGGGCGCACCTTTGCCCGAACGCGCGCCGCAGAACCTGAAACCGGGCGTCACTGTGATCGATTTCCCCGGTCCGCAATCGACGGTTCTGTTTTCGCAATCGGGCATTCGGTCGAACGATCCGGATTACTTTGCGGCTGTATTGCTGAATGAAGTGTTGGGCGGAGGCCGTTTTAGCGCGCGCTTGATGACAGAAGTGCGCGAAAAGCGCGGTCTGACCTATGGGATCGGCACCTATCTGGTGGCCTATGATCAAGCGGAAAGCATCATGGGCCAATTCTCGGCGGCCAACGCCAATGTTGCGCAGGCGATCGATGTGATCCGGTCGGAATGGGCCCGCATAGCAACCGAAGGCGTGAGCGAACAAGAGCTCGCCGACGCCAAGACCTATGCCACCGGCAGCTATCCGTTGCGATTTGAAGGCAATGCCCGCATTGCAAGCATTCTGGTGGGCATGCAGATGATTGGCCTTCCTGCCGATTATCCCGCGACCCGCAATGATCGCGTCAACGCCGTCACGATGGATGATATCAAGCGGGTTGCCGCGCGGCTGTTCAAATCCGACGAATTGCATTTCGTGGTGGTTGGGCAACCGGATGGGTTGCAAACCAGCCCATAAGCGAATCGTTGGCCCTTTGCGGGGCCAACTGCTACAAATGGGGGTATGAATTTACAAAACCCCAACATATCCACAGATCGCCCCATCATTCGCCAACTTGACGAAGCGGCCATCAACCGCATCGCTGCTGGCGAGGTGGTTGAGCGGCCTGCCTCGGCGGTCAAGGAACTGATCGAAAACGCGCTGGATGCCGGAGCGACCCGCATCACGGTTGATATTGCCGACGGTGGCAAGACCCTGATCCGCATCACCGATGACGGTTGTGGGATGACGGGGGATGATCTGCCTTTGGCCGTGGCCCGCCATGCGACGTCAAAGATCGACGGCTCTGATCTGCTGGATATTCACAGCTTTGGATTTCGTGGTGAAGCTTTGGCCAGTTTGGGGTCGGTTGGGCGATTGACCATCACCAGCCGCGCCAAAGGGGCCGACGCGGCGCAGATCAGCGTGGTTGGTGGGCGGATCGGGCCGGTCAAACCCGCCGGCCTGACGCGCGGCACCGTGGTTGAACTGCGGGACCTGTTCTTTGCCACGCCCGCACGGCTGAAATTCCTGCGCTCTGACCGTGCCGAATTGCAGGCGATTGTCGATGTGGTGCGCCGTCTTGCGATGGCCGAACCCTTTGTCGGCTTTACCCTGAATGAAGTGTCAGAAGGCAATGCGCGGTGTCTCTTTCGGGCCGATCCCCAGTCGGGGGATTTGTTCGATGCCTTGCACGGACGGCTTGCATCAGTTCTGGGGGCAGACTTTACCGAAAATGCCTTGCGGATTGATATCGAGCGGGAAGGTCTGCGGTTGACCGGCTATGCCGCCTTGCCCACCTATTCGCGCGGTTCTTCGGCCCAGCAATATGTCTTTGTCAACGGTCGCCCGGTGCAGGATCGTCTGCTGTTGGGGGCGTTGCGGGTGGCTTATTTTGACTTCCTTTCGCGTGACCGGCATCCGGCGGCGGTGCTGAACCTGATCGCCGATCCGCAGCGCGTGGACGTGAATGTCCATCCCGCTAAGGCCGAGGTGCGCTTTCGCGAACCGGAAGCCGCCCGCAGCCTGATCATTTCCGGGCTGAGGCATGCGTTGGCAGGTGCCGGGCATCGGGCGTCAACGACCGTTGCAAACGAAACCTTGGCCGCGATCAAGCCCGAGGCTCCGTTGCAAAGGCAATGGGCGTGGTCTGCGCCGCCAACGCCGTCACACTCCAGCCTTGCGGCGGCTTTTTCTGCGCAGGCCCCCGCGATGGCCCCGCCCACGGGCTTTGCCGAAATGCCTTCGGCGCGGTTGGCCCAAAGTGAGCCCGTCGAGGAGGCCGTCGTGCATCACCCATTGGGGGCGGCGCGCGCGCAGGTGCATGAAAACTATATCATCGCGCAAACGGCCGATGGAGTGGTCATTGTTGATCAGCACGCCGCGCATGAGCGTTTGGTCTATGAGCGGCTGAAACGTCAGTCCGTGGAAAACGGGATCGCGCGGCAGGCGCTGCTGATCCCGGAAATCGTTGAGCTTTCGGTGTCAGACGCCAGTCGGCTGCTGGAGATTGCGGCCGATCTTGAGGCTTTGGGATTGGTTGTCGAACCCTTTGGTGGCGCGGCCGTTGCGGTACGCGAGGTCCCCGCGATCCTTGGGCAGGTCAATGCTGGCGCGTTGCTTCGGGATGTTTTGGATGAATTGGCGGATGCGGGCCAAAGCCATCTGGTCAGGGCAAAGATCGATGCGGTCTTGTCGCGAATGGCGTGCCATGGTTCGGTGCGATCGGGGCGTCAAATGCGGGCCGAAGAGATGAATGCCCTGCTGCGCGAGATGGAGGCGACGCCGCATTCGGGTCAGTGCAACCATGGCCGCCCGACCTATGTGGAACTCAAGCTGGCCGATATCGAACGGCTGTTTGGGCGCACCTGATGGAGGGCATGGAGCAGGCGCTCGACACCATGGAAACCATGACGCTG
>JALQUQ010000111.1:0-403 GCA_023263735.1 Paracoccaceae bacterium
GACCATGAGTACAAGCCCCATGATGGCGAAGACGACCACGAAGGCGGCGACGATTGCGGTGACTTCTTCAAACAGTTCGTCGCCAATTTTGGCTGCATCGACGACAAGGACGAAGAAGAAGACGAGGGCGATCACGAAGACGAAGACGATAGCAGCCACGAAAAGGCCTGCTGGATCTGACGTTTGGATGATTCCGGGAAATCGGGGGCCTCGGCCCTCGATTTCGACCGCCCGCAATCGGTCAGCATCCGCTTACTCGCGGGAAAAAATCCCGTCGGGACCGTGACAATCGCCCGCTTGATGCCTATACGATCCCGTGGATTTTCAGGGTATCGGTAGAGGGGTAACATGCTTCCAGCCAAGAGCAAGGACGCGCCGCATCAACGTGGTTTCGCACTGTCGC
>JALQUQ010000111.1:413-8339 GCA_023263735.1 Paracoccaceae bacterium
TTTGCACTTACCTTTCTGACCAGTCTTTTCATCATGGCAGCCCACAATCAGACGTTCTGGGAACGTCTGTACGTGGCCTTGGGGGATCACCCCGTTTCCATGGCGCTGTTTGGGCTTTGCATCTTTGTCGCCCAGACCTTTCTGATCACCCTGATCACGCCCGGACCGCTGTTGCGCCCTGTTCTGGCGCTGTTGTTGGTCGTCAGCGCCGTCACCAGCTATTATCAGGATCGGCTGGGCGCCACGATCGACCGCGAGATGATCCAGAATGCCCTGACAACCACGGTCACGGAATCCAAACACCTGATCACCCTGCCTTTCGTTCTGCGCCTTGTCCTGCTGGGGCTTGTTCCGGCCGTCTTTGTCCTGTGGTGCCCGCTGCGCCGTTCCGGCTTTGTGCGGTCTGCTCTCGGCTGGGTCGGCAGCGCTGCGCTGTACTTTGCGATCTTTGCAGTGGCTCTTTATTCCGACGCCAAGACCCTGATGTCTGCCGGGCGCGAACATCAAGAGGTCACCTCGGCCATTCAACCCTTTACGCCGGCGCGGGGTCTGTATCGCTATATCTCGATGGTGATGAAAGAGCCGCTGGTCGTCGTGCCCTATGGGACGGATGCCAAACCGGGCGACGGTCTGGCAGGTGTCGACAAACCGGTTCTGATCGTGCTTTGGGTGGGCGAGACGGCGCGTGCGCAATCCTGGGGCCTTAATCCCGGCGCCCCGGATACCGCGCCCGAAACCGGGGCGATCCCCGACCTGATCAACTTTACCCAAACCGAAAGCTGCGGCACCGCGACCGCCGTTTCGATGCCCTGCATGTTCTCACATCTGACCCGGCCTGAATATTCGCATGAAGGCGGTCTTGGATCGGAAAACCTGCTGGACGTGATGGCCCGTGCCGGTTTCGATGTCGAATGGTGGGACAACAATACCGGCGACAAACAGATCGCTGACCGCCAAAAGGTTCACTACATCTCTGAACGCTCCGACCCCGAATTCTGCGGGCGGGGCGAATGTATCGACGGTGTTTTCCTGAAACTGATCGAGGAAAAGGCGCAGACCATTACCAAGAACACGGTCCTCGTCCTGCACCAGATCGGAAGCCACGGCCCGTCTTATTGGCTCCGCTATCCGGAAAATTGGGACAAGGCCGCAAAGCCCGACTGCCAAACCCCCGATTTGGCAAAGTGCAAGCAAGACGAACTCTTTAACGCCTATGAAAACACCTTGCGGTACACCGATTGGGTGGTGGCTCAATCGATCAAGATTGTGGATGCTGCGGATCGGGTCATTCCGATGGTGTTTTACGCCTCTGACCACGGGGAATCCTTGGGCGAAGGTGGGCTCTATCTGCACGGTGCGCCTTGGTTCATGGCGCCGGAAACCCAAACACGGGTTCCCATGTTCTTTTGGATGGCCGATCGATACAAATCCGGGCTGGGTCTTGACGACGCCTGTATTGCCAAAAAGTCAGATCTGCCGGTTTCGCATGATTTCATATTCTCAACCGTACTGGGATTGGCCAATATCGAAACAGAGGTTCGCCAGCCCGAGCTTGATCTGACCCAGGATTGTACGAAAGTGGCGCAATGACCAACACTGACAAACCCACGATTCCGCCCCGCAAGACCGGTCTGGCGCATTTCTTTGCTGCGGCCTCTTATTCCTTGGCCGGATTTCAACGCCTGTGGAAAGAAGCTGCCTTTCGCCACGAAGTCGGCGTTGGCCTGATCGGGTTGGCGCTGGTCGCGTATTTCTCGGACGCTGCGATCCAAATCGTGGGTTTTGTCGTGCTGTGGCTGATGCTTGCCGCGACCGAGGCGATGAATACCGCGATCGAGGTTCTGGTCGATCACCTGTCGCCGCAATGGGCTGAATTTGCCAAGGCGGCAAAGGATTTGGGCTCGTTCGCTTGCGCCTGCATGATCACCGCAACGGTACTCTATGCCGCTTGGATCGTGGTGTTTTGAACGCAGTCAACTTGACTTGTCGCAGCGCGAAGCGCATATCCGAGTAGAACTGTCGGAGATAGCCATGTTCATCCAGACCGAGTCTACGCCAAACCCCGCCACTCTGAAATTCCTGCCCGGCCAGACGGTGCTGGAGATCGGGACGGCGGATTTCCCAAGCGCAGAGGCCGCTGAAAAGTCGCCCTTGGCGCGCCGCATCTTTGCGGTTTCCGGGGTGTCGGGCGTGTTCTTTGGCAATGATTTCGTGACGGTCACAAAAACCGAGTCGGTCGACTGGCAGCATATCAAGCCGTCGATTTTGGGCGCGATCATGGAACATTTCCAATCGGGCGCCGCCGTGATGGACGGAGAGGCAAAGGCCGCAGGCGGCCATGCCGAACACACTGGCGAAGATGGGGATATTGTGCGCCAGATCAAGGAATTGCTTGATACCCGCGTGCGCCCGGCGGTTGCCCAAGACGGCGGCGATATCACGTTCCACGGGTTTGAGCGCGGCGTTGTCTATCTGCACATGCAAGGCGCTTGTGCGGGCTGCCCCTCGTCGACCCTGACCCTGAAAATGGGGATCGAAAATCTTCTGCGTCACTACATCCCCGAGGTGACCGAGGTTCGTCCCGTTGCGGCCTGAAACCGTATTGGCGTTTGACACATCGGCGGCGCATTGCGCCGCCGCTTTGCTTTTGCCGGACGGGTCCTGCCTTGTGCAGGTCGAAGACATGGCCAAGGGACAGGCCGAACGTCTGGTTCCGTTGATCGAAGAACTCTTACATCGCGGCGGGGCCCGATGGTCGGATCTGACCCGTATCGCCGTTGGAACCGGGCCGGGAAACTTTACCGGGGTGCGTATCTCTGTGGCCACGGCGCGGGGGCTTGCCTTGGGTCTTGGGATTCCGGCGATGGGCGTGACCAGCCTGCAGGCGTTGGCCCATGGGCAAACTGCTCCGGTTCTGGTGGCCCAAGATGCGCGCCGCGGCATGGCGTATTTGCAGGCGTTCAACCCGCAGTCCGAGGCTATCCTTGCCCCCGTCGGACATTTGCCCGAAGGGTTTCAATCTGGCAGCGTGATCGGCGAATTGGCTGACGCTTATGCCCTCTCGCATGGTCTGCACCCCCTGGCCCCTCTGATGCCATTGACAGAGGCGATGGCCCGCTTTGCCGCCGAAACCTCTGTTGCCACTCACCGCAAACCCGCGCCGTTTTATCTGCGGGGCGCCGATGCTGCGCCATCGTCAGACCCGCCCCCGGTCATTCTGGATGCGTAGCGCCGCTGACCTTGCGCGGCTGCACCGGGCTTGTTTTGAAACCCCGCGCCCGTGGTCGGAACCGGATTTCGCCGAAATGCTGGCTTCGCCCTTTGCATTCCTGTGCGACGCCGATCATGGGTTTCTGCTGGGCCGCGTCATTGCCGATGAGGCCGAGCTTTTGACCATCGCCGTCGATCCCCTACACCGCAACCGCGGCGCTGGAATGGCCTTGGTCGCGTCCTTTCTGGATACGGCAAAACAGCGGGGCGCCACGACGGCCTTTCTAGAGGTCTCGGCCGAAAATCCTGCCGCGATTGCCCTTTATGCCAAGGCAGGATTCGCCCGGGTCGGTTTGCGTAAAGGGTATTACCTTGATCCGCAAAACCGAAAAGTGGATGCCTTGGTTCTTTCCCGCCAGATTTGACCTATGGTCAGCCTTGGATCAGCGCCCCTTTTTTGATCGAAAAGTCAAATCAGCATGAGCAGCCCTCCAAATGTCACTTGACCCCTGCCTTGTGTCCTGAGCTAGATTACACCCATCTGAGCCTTTTCGCCGGATGTGTCGGCGTTGGGGCATGGGCACCAAAAACATTCGTCACAATGACAACCGGGAGAATTTCCATGACCATGATGAAGCACCTTTTGGGCGCAGCCGGTGTGCTGGCCCTGACCGCTGGCGTTGCCGCCGCGGAACCGGCGCTGATCTTCGACCTTGGCGGCAAGTTCGACAAATCGTTCAACGAAGCTGCCTACAACGGCGCCGAAAAATGGGCCAAGGAAACCGGTGGCACCTATAAAGAATTGGAAATGCAGGACGAAGCGCAGCGCGAACAGGCTCTGCGTCGTTTGGCCGAGGCCGGTGCCAACCCGGTTGTCATGACGGGTTTTGCCTTTGGTGACGTGCTGAACACGGTATCGCAGGACTTTCCGAATACAAAGTTCGCCATCATTGACATGGTCGTTGATCAGCCGAACGTGAAATCGGTCGTGTTTAACGAGCACGAAGGCTCCTACCTTGTCGGCATGATGGCTGCTCTGGCATCCAAGTCGGGCACTGTCGGCTTTATCGGCGGCATGGACATTCCGCTGATCCGTAAATTCGGCTGCGGTTACGCCCAAGGCGTCAAGGCCGTGAACCCCGATGCCACCGTTGTCATGAACATGACCGGCACCACCCCGGCCGCGTGGAATGACCCGGTCAAGGGTGCGGAACTGGCCAAGGGCCAGAAAGCCCAAGGCGCGGACGTGATTTACGCTGCCGCTGGCGGCACCGGGGTTGGCGTTCTGCAAGCGGCCGCTGACGAAGGTATCCTGTCGATCGGCGTCGACTCGAACCAGAACTACATGCACCCGGGCAAGGTTTTGACCTCGATGCTCAAGCGCGTGGACAACGCCGTTTATGAGGCCTTCAAGGAAGGCGAAGCGCTGACCCCCGGCATCAACGTCATGGGTCTGGCGAACGAAGGCGTCGGCTATGCGATGGACGAAAACAACGCACCTTTGGTGACCGCAGAAATGCAGGCAAAGGTGGACGAAGCCGCCGCCAAGATCAAATCGGGTGAACTGTCTGTCCACGACTATATGTCGGACGACACCTGCCCGGCAGCGACGTTCTGATGGCTGCTTCGGCGGAAAATTTGGGGCGGCAGGCAACTGCCGCCCCCTTTGCCATCGAACTCAAAGGCATATCCAAGGCCTTTGGCCCGGTACAGGCGAACAAAGATATCAACATTGCCGTGCCCAAGGGCACGATTCACGGCATCATCGGCGAAAACGGCGCGGGTAAATCGACGCTGATGTCGATCCTTTACGGTTTTTACAAAGCCGATGCCGGACAGATTATCGTCGGCGGAAAGCCGACATCCATCCCCGACAGCCAAAGCGCCATTCGGGCCGGAATCGGGATGGTGTTTCAGCATTTCAAACTGGTGCAGAATTTCACGGTGCTGGAAAATATCATTCTGGGTGCCGAAGACGGGCCAATGCTGAACGCCTCTTTGGCCAAGGCACGCAAGGTTCTGAAGTCCTTGGCCGATGAATACGAACTGGACGTCGACCCCGATGCCTTGATCGAGGATCTGTCGGTCGGCCATCAGCAGCGCGTCGAAATCCTCAAGGCGTTGTATCGTCAGGCCGACATCTTGATCCTTGACGAACCGACGGGCGTCTTGACCCCGGCCGAAGCGGATCATTTGTTCCGCATTTTGAAAGGTCTGCGCGATCAGGGGAAAACGATCATCCTGATCACCCACAAACTGCGCGAGATCATGGAGACCACCGATAACGTCAGCGTCATGCGGCGTGGTACGATGGTCGGCACGGTCAAAACCGCCGAAACCAGCCCTGTGCAACTGGCGGAACTGATGGTTGGCCGCAAGGTCCTGCTTGAGGTCGAAAAGGCCGAGGCGACACCCGGCAAGGTGGTGCTGAAAGTCGAAGACCTGCGCGTGCGCGACGAACATGGGGTTGAACGGCTGAAAGGCATCAGCTTTGACATTCGCGCCGGAGAAATTCTGGGCATCGCAGGTGTCGCGGGCAACGGTCAGACCGAGTTGTTGGAAGTTTTGGGCGGCATGATTTCGGCTCAGGGCAAGGTCACGCTGAAAGAGGCGCCCTTGCCATTGTCTGGGGCAGGATCAGACGGGCAAAGCCGCCGTGAGGCCGGAATCTCTCATGTGCCCGAAGATCGGCATCACCATGGGTTGATCCTTGATTTCAGCGCATGGGAAAACGTGGCTTTTGGCTATTTCAACGACCCGAAATACCAAAAAAGCGCGCTTTTCATGGATAACGATGCCCTGCGCGCCGATACGGCCAAAAAGATGCAGACTTTTGACGTTCGTCCGCCCATCCCGACTTTGGCCGCAAAAAGCTTTTCGGGCGGCAATCAGCAAAAAATCGTCGTCGCGCGGGAATTTGAACAGGACCCTGATCTTCTTCTGGTCGGTCAACCCACGCGCGGGGTCGATATTGGGGCCATCGAATTCATCCACAAACAACTGATCCGCTTGCGCGATGAAGGGAAGGCCGTGTTGCTGGTCAGCGTCGAACTGGATGAAATCCTGTCCCTGTCTGATCGTATTGCCGTCATGTTCGACGGCCAGATCACCGGCTTTCGGGACCCGAAATCCACCAATGAACGCGAATTGGGTCTGCTCATGGCGGGCATCACCGATACGAAGGGGGCCGCCTGATGGACCGTTTGCCAAGATGGGCTGACGTGGCCCTTGTGCCTTTGGTTTCGTTGGCACTGGCAGCCATTGTCTCGGCACTGGTCATTCTGGCCATCGGCCAAGACCCGGTCGAGGCCATTACGGTCATGGTGCAGGGGTCGATCCTTGATGCCCGCGGCTGGGGATACACGCTTTATTACACGACCAGTTTCATCTTTACCGGCCTTGCGGTGACAGTCGCCTTTCATGCCAGCATGTTCAACATCGGTGGCGAAGGTCAGGCGCAGTTGGGCGGATTGGGCGTTGCCTTGGCCTGCCTGTTCATTCCGTGGCCGCATTGGTCGCTGGCCTTGATCGGCGCCTCCTTGGGAGCTGCCCTGTTTGGGGCGGTCTGGGCGGCCATCCCGGCCTATTTGCAGGCCAAGCGCGGCAGCCACATCGTGATCACCACGATGATGTTCAATTACATTGCCTTCAGCCTGCTCAGCTATCTCTTGGTTGATGTCCTGCGTCCTCCGGGAAAATCTGATCCGACAACGGCCTTTTTCCCCGAGGCCACCAAAATCCCCGCCCTGTCGGATGTCCCCGGGCTGAACCTGATTTTCACCAAGGCGGTTCCCGCGAATATCACCCTGTTTGTGGCGCTGTTCATGGCGTGGGTCGTCTGGGCCCTGTTGTGGCGCACGCGGCTTGGCTATCAGATCCGCGCCTTTGGCAAATCGGAACCGGCTGCCCGCTATGCCGGAATCAATCCGACCAAAATCATCCTGCTGTCGATGATCTTGTCGGGCGGGCTGGCTGGATTGATGTCGATCAACAACGTCATGGGTGAGGCCGAGCGTCTGTTGGCGAATTCTGCATCTGGCGCCGGGTTCATCGGCATCGCCGTGGCCCTCATGGGGCGCAATCATCCGGTTGGTGTGGTCTTGGCCGCTTTCCTGTTTGGCTTTCTGTTCCAAGGGGGCGCCGAACTTGGCCTATGGACCAAAATCCCGATCGAGATGCGGATCGTGGTGCAGGGCTTGGTGATCCTTTTCACCGGTGCGCTGGACATGATGGTGCGGATGATGCTGATCCGCCTCTTTGCCCTGACCCGCCGGACGGAGGCCGCCTGATGGATTACGCAACTCTTCTGCAAATTCTCGACTCGACCCTGCGGCTGGCCACTCCGTTGCTCTTGGCTTGCATCGCAGGGCTTTATTCCGAACGCGCCGGGATTTTCGACATCGGGCTTGAAGGCAAGATGCTGTCGGCGGCCATGTGTTCGGGGGCTGTTGCCGCTTTGACCGGCTCTGCCTGGATCGGGATCGTCGCCGGAATTGGGGGCGCGTTGCTGTTTGCCGCGCTTCATGGTCTGACCTCGATCACCTTTCGCGGCAATCAGTTGATTTCGGGCGTTGCGCTGAACTTTCTGGCCTCGGGCTTGACGGTCCTGACCGCGCAGCGCCTGTTTGGCCAAGGCGGGCGCACCCCGCCCTTGGACGGGTCGGCGCGGTTTGGTGAAATCCATCTGCCGCTGGCAGAAACGCTGTCAGGCATCCC
>JALQUQ010000112.1 GCA_023263735.1 Paracoccaceae bacterium
GTCAGGCGCTCGCCCACCGCCTTCGAGCGATCGAGCAGCTTTTCCTCGTCGAACACGTCGAGCACGGCGAGCGCGGCCGCGCAGGCCAGCGGGCTGCCGGCGTAGGTGCCGCCGAGTCCGCCCGGCAGCGGCTTGTCCATCAGCTCGGCCTTGCCGATCACGGCCGAGAGCGGGAAGCCGCCAGCCATCGACTTGGCCATCGTCACGATGTCGGGCGCGACGCCCCACTGCTCGCAGGCCAGCCAGGTGCCGGTGCGACCGGCGCCGCTTTGCACCTCGTCGGCGATCAGCACGATGCCATGCTTGTCGCACAGCGCGCGCAAGCCCTGCACGAACTCGGGCGGCGCGACATAGAAGCCGCCTTCGCCCTGCACCGGTTCGAGGATGATGGCCGCTACGCGCTCGGCCTCGACGTCATACTTGAAGATATGCTCGACCGAGCGCATGGCGTCGGCCACGCTGACGCCGTGCAGCGGGTTGGGGTATTCGGCATGGTAGATCTCGGCCGGGAAGGGGCCGAAGCCCTTCTTGTAGGGCGCGACCTTGCCGGTCAGGGCCATGCCCAGCAGCGTCCGCCCGTGAAAGGCACCCGAGAAAGAGATCACGCCCGACCGCCCGGTATGGGCGCGGGCCATCTTGATGGCATTCTCCACCGCCTCGGCCCCTGTGGTGACAAGCATCGTCTTCTTGTCGAACGCCCCCGGCGTCGCCGCGTTCAGCCGTTCGGCAAGGGCGATGTAGCCTTCATAGGGCGCGACGTGGAAACAGGTGTGGGTGAAGGCCTGCGCCTGTTCCGCCACCGCCGCCATGACGCGCGGGTGGCGGTGCCCGGTGTTGTTCACCGCGATCCCCGCCGCGAAGTCGATGAAGCGCCGCCCTTCGGCATCCCAGAGCTCGGCATTCTCGGCGCGGGCGGCATAGATGCCGCGGGTGGCCACGCCGCGGGCGACGGCGGCGGATTTGCGGGCGGAAAGCCGGGCGGATTCGGTCATGGCGGTGCTCCTGGGACTTTGGCTGGAACCGGGGTAGCAATGCTCATTATTTTGAGCAACATGTTTCGGTATCCTACGCACCATCCGACAAAAGATTGTGCGCTGCCTGACCAAGCCCTATGGTCCGGAAAAGAGCAGGATGGCACCCATGCAGGATTTCAACGTCGGCGAGCGACTCAGGCAGATGCGGCAATTGGCCGGGCTTTCGCAACGGCAACTGGCCGAAGCCTCGGGCGTGCCGCATGGCCAGATTTCGATGATCGAAACCAACCGCTCCAGCCCCTCCGTCGCGTCGTTGCGCAAGATTCTGGGCGGACTTTCCGTCACGATGTCGGAATTCTTCGAACCTGACGCCCCCGTCAGCCAGTCGGTCTTTTTCAAACCGCATGAATTGCGCGACCTGACCACGCGGCTATATTCGACGCTGGACGATCCGCGCGGGAAGATGACGCTGCAACAGGTGGGCGACGCCAAGGCGCATAACCTGCAGATCCTGTACGAACGCTATGACCCGGGTGCCGATACCGGCGCGCAGATGCTGGAACATGTCTCGCACGAAGGCGGCATCGTCATCGCGGGCGAGATCGAGGTGACGGTGGGCGACCAATGCGCCGTGCTGAAGGCGGGGGACAGCTACCTGTTCGACTCCACCCAACCCCACCGCTTCCGCAATGTGGGCGACCGCGAGGCGGTTGTCGTCTCGGCCTGCACACCGCCCTACCTGTGACGCGAAAGGCGCGGCCCTTCCGGACCGCGCCCCCGCCTTGCCCTGTCGCGGGCGTCACTTCTTCATCAGAACATCCAGCGGAACCGGCTGCGAGATGCGCCATTCATCCACCCGCGCGGGTTTGCCGCCGGTGATTTCGATGATCTGCATCAGCGCCGTGTCCTGGTGGTGCAGCTCGGGGGTAAAGCTGCGCGGACCGAAGGCCGTCGGTTCATCGCGCATCTTTTCCAGTTCCGCCGTGACGGCAGCGCCTTCGACCGTGCCCGCCCGTTCCACCGCCTTGGCCCAGAGGTCGATCAGCACATAGCCCGGATAGGCATATTGGCTGGCGGGGCGGCTGCCGGTCTTGGCCTCGTAGGCCTTGTTGAACGCCTCCACCTCGGGGCGCGGGTCGTCGCCGTAGATGGACCCTTGAACCGGCACGACGAAGCCCGACAGATCCGGCGTCGCCTCCAGCCAATAGGAGCCATCGACCGCCGACCCGTTCAGGATCAGCGAATTGATCCCCGCCGCGCGCAACTGGCGCACCGCCGCCGCCGCACCGGGCATGACCGAACAGAGCATGATCACGTCAGGCTGTTCGGGCAGGTCCTTGATGCGGGTGATCTGGCTGGCGATCGAGGCGTCGTCATTCTTGAACGTGTCGCTGCCGACGATCTGCGCGCCCTCGAGCTGCGGGAACATCCAGTTGAAGCCGGTGCAGATGCCCTTGTTGTATTCGATGAAGGTGTCTTCCAGCACATAGGCGGTGCGCGCCTCGCGCTTGGCATGCGCCCATTCGGCCATCGTCGCCCCCTGCACGGGCGCAAGGACGGAGGAGGAGAAGCTGTTGGGACCGACGCCTTGAATACCGGCCTTCACATCCTCGGCGCACAGGAAGAAGCTGTTCATCCCCTCGCCTTCCGCGACCAGCGCGGCCGGGGCGCCGAAGTCATAGTCGCAGGACACGACCATCATCTCGGCCCCCTGATCCAGCACGTCCAGCCCCGCCTTGGCGCTTTCGGCGCGGTCGGTGCGGGTGTCGGCCGCCACCACCTTGATCTGACGACCAAGCAGACCGCCCGCGGCGTTGATCTCTTCGATGCGGATCATGGCGGCGGTGGCGGCGGGGGTGTCATAGGCCTCCATCCAGCCGGATTTGGCGATGGCGAAGCCCACCGTCAGGTCGTCCTGCGCCAGCACCGGCTGGGCAAGCAGGGTCATTGCCACAAGGTGGCCTGCAAGTCTTTTCATCCGTTCACTCCTGTTGGTCGGGTCTTTCAGTTTTCAGGCTTTGTCTGACCCGCGACCCAGCGGGCAGGCAGCATCACCTCGCGTCCGGCCATCAGGCCTGCAGGACGGAAGATCAGGATCAGGATCATGGCGACGGCAAGGATGATCTCCTGGCTGCCGGGGGGCAGGGCAAAGGTCGCAGCCCCGACCCTGACGCCCTTTTCCAGCCGGACGAGCACCTCGACCGCGATGGATAGCGCCAGCACGCCCATCACGGCACCCGACAGCGACCCCACCCCGCCGATGACCAGCATGGCCAGCATCAGGAAGGTCAGGCTCAGGTAGAACCCGTCGGGATTGATCACGCCGATGAAATGCCCCATCAGCGCGCCACCTGCCCCGCAGAAGAAGGCCGACAGGGTGAAGGCCAGCAGACGGTGTCGGTAGCGGTCGATGCCTGACGCGGCAGCGGCCACCTCGTCCTCGCGCGTGGCCCGCAGCGCAAGGCCCGAGGCGGAGGAGGCATGGACCGCGGCAATCGTGATCGCCAGTACGGCCCAGCCCAGCGCGACCCACGGGGTCACGTAGCGGTCCAGCCCCACGACAGAGGATGTACCCCCCGTCACCGGCGTCCAGTTCGCCCAGATCGTGTTGACCATGGCAAGGAAGGCAAAGGTGGCGATGGACGCCGCGATCCCCGACAGGCGCAGGATGGCTGCCCCCGTCAGCAGCGCGACCAGCGCCGCCACGCCCCCGCCCGCCAGCGCGGCAGGCAGTACATGCCAGTCGGCGGCGGCGATCAACTCGGGCAGCCCCGGCAGCAGCGTCGCCTTCATCTCGGGCCGCAGGGTCAGCCAGGCCGAGACATAGGCCCCGATGCAGCCGAAGGCGGCATGGCCGAAGCTGACGACGCCGGAATTGCCGACAAAGACCCAGAACCCCACCACCATCGTGACGCGGATCAGCGTCTCGGCGGCCATGCGGGCGATGGCGCGGTCCCCCAGCGCCAGCGCGGCAAGGACGAAGGCCAGCAGGATCAGCGCCAGAAGGACCGGGGTGGTGGCCGCCATGCGGCGGCGGATGGTGTGTTGGCTGGTCATGGATCAGACCCTCGGCTTGGCCCCGACGGGGGCGAAAAGGCCCTGCGGCCGGAACAGAAGGACGAGGATCACCCCGCCATAAAGGAAGGCATCGCGGAAGGGCCGCGCCTCCGCAGGCAGACCCGCCTGCAACAGGGCCGAGGCCGCGCCGATACCCAGCCCCGCCGCCACCGCACCCGACAGGCTGCCCATGCCGCCCACCACCGTGGCGATGAAGGCCACAAGCATGATCTGACCGCCCATGCGGACATCGGCCACGCCGGTCTGCGCCACCAGCACCAGCGCCACCACGGCGGCCAAGGCCCCCGACAGCGCGAAGGCGCCCGAGATCACGCGGTTCGACCGCACGCCCAGCATGCGTGCCATTGTGAAATCTTCGGCCGCCGCGCGCATTTCCAGACCCAGCCGCGACTTGCGCAGCATGATCGCCAGCGCCGCAAGGATCACGACGACCGCCGCGATGACGATCAGTTGCAGCAGCGGGACCGACGCACTGCCCACCTGCACCGGCTGGCCCAGTTCCGCCCAGAGGCTGACCGCCTTGGGCCGCCCGCCGTACAGCACCAGAAGCAGGTTCTGCAGCGCCACGCCCAAGGCGAAACTGCCCACCATCAGCGCCACGGGTGACGCGTTGCGCATCGGGCGGAAGACCAGCGCCTCGGCCAGCACGGCCAGCCCTGCCCCGATCATCAGGATCAGCGGCACCAGAACGGGCGCGGGCAGCGCACCCAGCCCCAGCACGGCCAGCGCATCCGTGGACGGCACGATCAGCGCGAAGACCGCGCAGGCGATGAACTGGCCATGCGCGAAATTGACCAGACGCATCACGCCGAAGATCAGGGCGATGCCCAGCGCGGCGATGGCATAGATGCCCCCCAGCGCCAGCGCATCGAACAGCAGTTGCAGGCTCATGCCGCACCTCCGAAATAGGCTTCGGTCAACAGGTCGCGGGCCGCGAATTCGGTGGCGTCGCCATCGGCCACGATCCGCCCGCCCCGCATCAAGAGCATCCGCCCCCCCACCCGCGCCGCGCGGGCCGAGGATTGTTCGACGATCACAAGGGTCAGCCCGCGCAAGCCCTGAAGCTGGCAGAGACGGTCATAGACCTCGTCCACCACCTTGGGGGCGAGGCCGAGGGACGGTTCGTCCACCAGCATCACCTTGGGGTTCGTCATCAGCGCGCGGGCGATGGCCAGCATCTGCTGCTGCCCGCCCGACAACGCACCCGCACTGGCCCGCGCCCGCTCGCGCAGGATCGGAAAGGCGGTGAAGACGGTTTCCAGATCATCGGCCACCGCGCCGCGATCGCGCCGCATGCCGGTGCCGACGGTCAGGTTTTCCAGCACGGTCAGTCCCGCGAAGATGCGCCGCCCTTCCGGCACCATCGACAGGCCACGCCGCGCGATGGCCTCGGCCCCAAGGCCCGACAGGATCTCGCCATCCATCTCGATCCGGCCATGCGCCGCGCGCACGGCCCCGGCGATGGCCGACAGGAGCGAGGATTTCCCCGCCCCGTTTGGACCCGAAATGAAGACGCGCTCCCCTTCGGTAACGGTGAAGGACAGGTCCGCGATGGCGGTCAGTTTGCCGTAGCGGACCGCAAGGTCGAAGATACCCAGCTTGGCCATCACGCCGCCTCCGCATGGGCGCCGAGATAGGCCTCGCGCACCGCGACAGAGCGCAGGATCACGCTCCGGTCGCCATGTTCGATGACGCGACCACCATCCAGCACGACCACATCGGAACAGACCGAAAGGACAAGCCCGACATTGTGTTCGATCAGCAGGCAGCCGATGCCGCGGTCATGCGCGATGCGCCGGATCAGGGCGGCCAGATCGTTCGCCTCGGCTTCCGACATGCCGGCGGCGGGTTCGTCCAGCAGCAGATAGGCGGGATCGCCCATCAGGGCGCGGGCAATCGCCACGCGCCGTTCGTCGGTATAGGGCAATCCGGCAGCCGGGCGGCTTTCCAGCGGGGCAATCCCCATCCAGCCCAGCAGCTCGCTTGCCCGCCGTTCCGCCTCGGCCCGGCGCAGGCCAAGGCCGACGCCGGTGCAGGCCAGATTGCCCAGCACATCCAGCCCGGCGAACAGGCGGCCCGCCTGAAAGGTGCGGGCCACACCGGCACGCCGCAGGCGGTGGGCGGGCAGCGCCGAAACGTCCCGCCCATCCAGCAGGACCCGCCCGGTTGACGGGCGCTGGAAGCCGGTGAGGACATTCACACAGGTCGTCTTGCCCGCACCGTTCGGGCCGATCAGCCCGACGACATCCCCCGCAACGATCGACAGGGATACGTCGGTCAGCGCACGAAAGCCCCCGAATGCCACCCCCACCTGTTCCAGCGCCAGCGCCATGTCAGGCCACCTCGACCGCGCGCGCGGCCCGTTGCGGGGCGGCAGGATCGGCAGCCATCGTCAGCACATAGACGGCCGAGGCATCGAGTTCGGCCATCCAGCCCGGTTCGATCACGATGGTCGTCGTCACCTCCTGGATCACGGCGGGGCCGGTGATGCGGTCACCCGCGCCCAGCATCGCGCCGTCATAGACGGGCGTTTCATGCGGGATGCCATCGGCGTTGAAGATCATCTCGCGCGTGCCCTTCAGCGCGGAATGCGCGCCCTTGCCGGGGGCCGATGCCATCCGTCCGGGTTTGTCCACCGCGCCGGTGATCGCACTTTCGACATTCACCACCTCGACCGCGCTATGCGGTTCGGAATAGGTGTAAAGCTCCTCGTGACGCGCATGGAAGGCGGCCTTCAACCGCTCCAGCGCGGCTTCCGTGATGTCGAAGGCCTCGATATCCACGGTGCATTCATGCACCTGCCCGACATAGCGCATGTCAAGGCTGCGCCGGACCGAGATGCGGTCATCCGCAAAGCCATCGGCCATCAGGTCGGCCCGCCCGCGCCCCTCCAGCTCTCCGAACAGGCGGTTCAGGCGCGCGGCGGAGTCGGCCCCTTCCAGACGCGCGGCCACGGGGGCCATGTAGTTGTACTTCACATCCGACAGGATCTGACCGAAGGCGCACAGCCCCGAAGCGAGCTTCGAGATCAGCACCTTGCGGATGCCCATCTCGCGCGCCAGCGCCGTGATATGCGCCGCCGTCGCCCCGCCCGCGCAGTTCAGGACGAAATCGCGCGGGTCATAGCCCCGTTCGACCGACACGCGGCGGATGGCGTTGACCATGTTGTTGTTCACGATGGTGAACATGCCATAGGCCGCCTTTTCCACGCTGATCCCCAGCGGGTCGGCCAGATGCGTCCGGATCGCGCGGCGGGCCTTTTCCACGTTCAGCGGCAGGCGACCGCCCACAAGGCCGTCGGGGTTCAGATAGCCAAGGACAAGGTTCGCATCGGTCGTGGTCGGCTTCTCGCCGCCCTGATCATAGCAGGCGGGGCCGGGTTCGGACCCTGCCGATTGCGGACCCATCTGCATCAGCCCCATGCTGTCGATCCAGCCGATGGACCCGCCGCCCGCACCCAGCGTTTCGACCTGGATCATCGGGATGCCGATCCGGTAGCGCAGGAAGTCGATGTTCTTCGATACATTCGCCCGCCCGTCGCGGGTCAGCGTGATGTCGAAGGACGTACCGCCCATGTCGACGGTGATGATGTCCTTCATCCCCCAGGGCTCGCCCAGCCATAACGCGGCCTGCGGGGCGGATGCGGGGCCGGAGTTGATGGCATAGACCGACTGGTCACTGACCACATGGCCCAGCGCAAGACCGCCGTTCGACTGGAAATACCGCACCGGATGCCGCGCGCCGAGCGACTGGAAATAGGCATCCACCGCCTCGACATAGCGTTGCAGGATCGGGGCGAGATAGGCGTTGACGATGGCGGTCGAGGTGCGGGTGTATTCGCGCACCTGCGGGTAAAGCTGGCTGCCCACGGTCAGGCGGACATGGGGCATCATCTCGCGCACGATTTCGGCGGCGCGGGCTTCGTGTTCGGGATGCAGCACCGACCAGACGAAGCTGATCGCCACCGACTCCACCCCTTCACGCAGGAAGTGGCGGCAGGCATCGCGCACGTCCTCTTCGTTCAGGGGGGTGTGGACCTTGCCGTTGGACAGCACGCGTTCCGCCACGCCGCGCCGCAGGTAGCGGGGGACCAGCATCGTCGCGGGCGGGTATTCGGGGTCGTAGCGGTAGCCGTCTTCCTTGTGGCCCAGACGGAT
>JALQUQ010000113.1 GCA_023263735.1 Paracoccaceae bacterium
ACCTGCCCGATTGTCTGTCCTTTGCCCTTCGTCGGGTAGAGCCGATGCGCCGCCTGCAAGACTGCGGCGTGGCCAAAGATAGTTTGGCCGCCGTCGCCGACGCCTGCCTGCAAGATTGGTTTTTCAGGGCAGCCCCGACCAGCCGGGATCAGATTCTTTCTGTCTTGCGCGCCGCGTGGTGATCAGAGTTTTGTAAAGCGATAGGTCAAGGCTGGCCCCCCCGGCTGACCATAGGCCAAAACGGCGGTCACCATCGCAAAGGGTTCGACATAGCGACCGGTGCGCAGGCCCCCCGCCTCCAACGGGTCGAACCCGGCGTCATTGATCAATCCGGCCGCCACCATCTTGGCCCCCGGATCGTCCCCATACATCAAGACCTGAGGCCGTGGTTCTGGCCGCTGATGCCGGACCGGGGCAAAGCTTTCCGACGGAATGGTATTGAAACAACTGACCCACCGGGCCAATGGGCGCAGGGTGGCCAAATGTTCCGCCCCCGACGTCGTGGGGCCAAACAGCAGCCGGTCGTTCGAAAGGTTCAGCGGCACGCAGCAATTCAGGATAATCTGATCGGCCAGCGGTCCGGCCTGATCCAGAACATCCTCGATCCGCGACCAATGAACCGACAAAAGCACCGCATCGGCGTCGCGCAGGGCCTCTCTGACCGATCCTGCGGCCCCGTTGGTTTCACGCGCCAGACGATCCAGCTTTGCGGCGCTGCGGGAATAGGCAAAGGTGATGTGATGCCCGGCGGCGGCCCAACTGCGGCCAAGTGCTGCCCCCATCAGGCCCGCCCCCAGAATGGCGATCTTCATCGGGTTGTCCATGTCTCAGGCCCGTTCGCGCAGAGCTTCCAGCACAACCTCAAAGGCCGAGGACGATCGCTGGCGGCTGGGGTAATAGAGGAAAAACCCCGGAAAATAGGGGCAGTAGTCATCCAGACAGGTCAAAAGCGCCCCCTTTTCGAGATAGGGTTGGGCCAGACGTTCGGGCACACAGGCCAAGCCATGACCATCCAGACAGGCGCGTAGAACCGAATTTATGGTGTTGAACGTGGTTTGGCCGCTGACCTTGACGCGGATTTCGCGGCCCTCTCGGTCTTCGAATTCCCACCCATACAGCGCGCCATGGTTTGACAGGCGCAGGTTCACGCATTGATGGGTGGCAAGCTCGGCAGGGTCAGACGGCGCACCATGCGCGGCAAAATAATCGGGCGCGCCAATGCAGATCATCCGCTCATCCGGCCCGATGCGCACGGCGATCATCCCCTCGGCCACCTGATCGCCATAGCGCACCCCGGCATCGCAGCGCGATTGCGCCAAATCGGTGTATTCGTATTCCATCACCAATTCGACGTTCACAGCCGGATATTTCTTGAGCATCGGCGACAGTTTCGGCCAAAGCACCGTTTCAATTGCATAGTCCACCGCCACGATCCGAACCGTGCCGGTGGGTTGATCCCGGTTTTCGTTCAGCGCCAAAAGCCGGGTTTCGATCCGTTCGAAACAGGGGGTCAGCGTGGCCAGCAGATCTTCGCCCGCCAAGGTGGGGGCAACGGTGCGCGTCGTGCGGGTCAACAGGCGCAGGCCCAGCCGCGCCTCAAGCCCCTTGATCGCGTGCGACAAGGCCGATTGTGAAATGTTGAGACGCGCCGCCGCACGGGTAAAGCTCCGCTCTTCTGCGACGATGGAAAAGGCGATCAGGTCGTTGATGTTGTCGCGGATCATGGGCAGGCCGAAAGTGAGGGAGGGGACGAGTCGTTGGATAAGATATATGTGTCAGGCTCATGGCGACATGGTGAAACACACTTTACACGGCTGTTTGATGAATTGGATTCATCGCCATGATCTGGCCTGGGGCCGGATTTTGGCAGATAAAGTGCTGGGTAAGGGGCAAAGACCCGGCCCCGGACCTTGCCGCTACGGGTAGCCCTTGCAGAAGATATGACCATGAAAATCACATTCGAAATCGGGTCGGATATTTTGCCGGCCACGTTGGACGACAGCCCCGCCGGGCGCGACTTTGCGTCGCTTTTGCCCCTGACCCTGACCCTGTCGGATTACCACGGCATTGAAAAGGTTGCCGATCTGGGGCGCAGGCTGGTTTCGACCGGGATGCCGCCCAGCTATGCACCAAAGGCGGGCGACATCACCCAATATGCGCCTTGGTCCAACCTTGCGTTGTTTATCAAGCCGTTTGAAAATTCGCGCGGGCTGGTGCGGTTGGGCCAATTCGACGGCGATATTTCGGCCCTTCGGCGCGCGGGCAATGTCACGGTGACGATTTCCCGGGCTGTGTAACGCCCCCGAATGGAAAAGGCGCGCCGCTGATGGGCGCGCCCCTTGCGATTGACGGGCTTAGTGTTTGCCGCTGTAGACCGGAAAGAACGACACGTCGCCGTAATCCTTGGCCGTGATCGCCCGCAGCTTGTCCATATCCGCCGCCGAGATTTCGAAATCGACGGCAGCGTTCGATTTCATATGGTCGGGGTTTGCCGTCTTGGGCAGGGCAAGCAGGTCCAGTTGCAGCACGTAGCGGATGCACAATTGCGGGACGCTGACGCAATAGGCCGCGGCCATGGCCTGAATCTCGGGGTTGGTCAGGATCTTGCCATGGGCGATGGGCGAATAGGCCTCGACCAGCAGACCGTTGGATTTCGAATACTCGATCAGATCAAACGGCGTGTTGCCGATATGGGCCAAGACCTGATGGATCATCGGCTTGACCGCCGCGTTCTGCAACAGGTTGTCGAGGTCCGGTTTCTGAAAGTTCGAAACGCCAATCGCGCGAAGCTTGCCTTCGGCCAATGCCTCTTCCATGGCCTTCCACGCGGCCAGATTGCCCGCAAAGAACCGATCTTCCGACGCCCACTCCCCCCATGGCTGGGGGCTGTGGATGATGAAAAGGTCGACGTAATCCAGACCCATGGTCGTCAGGGTTGCGTCGATGGCGGCCTTGGCACCTGCATAATCCTTGACCTCGGCCGCGAGTTTCGATTGCACGAAAAGCTGGTCCCGGGGCAGGCCACAGGTGCGGATCGCCTCGCCCACGCCTCGTTCGTTGCCATAGGCTTGCGCCGTGTCGATATGACGATATCCGATGTCGATTGCCGATTTGACGGCATCTGCCACGACGCTGTCGTCGATCATCCAGGTGCCGAGGGCGAGTTTGGGAACGGCGACGCCGTTGGGGAGGGTGGTGGTTTCTTGCAGGATCATGTCCCGTCTCCTTGAGTCCTGACGCGGTCAGCGCCGCTGTCGGAGGGAGAGGTAATCCCACGTCTTGGCGAATATAATCGCCGGGAAAGTGAACCCGCCCATGAGGCGGGTTCATCAATAGGGGTCAGTGTTTCTTTTTGGCGCCGATGGTGTAGATCGCGGCGGCGGTCACAACGACCAGACCTTCGATCAGGCCCTGATAGTTGGCGCCAAGGTTCAGAATGTTGAACCCGTTGGTCAGAGAGTACAGCAGCAGCGCCCCGGCCAGCGTCTTGATCACGCTGCCCGACCCACCAAACAACGCCGTTCCGCCCAGAATGGCCGAGGCGATGACGGTCAATTCCGTGCCTTGCAGGGCGGTCGGGTTGATCGACCGCAGGCGGCTGGCAAAGAGAACGCCCGCAAACCCCGCCGCCGCGCTGCACAGCACAAAGGCCGCGATCTTGTAGCGAAAGACGTTGATGCCGATCAGACGCGCCGCTTCGGGGTTGCCGCCGACGGCATAGATGCGCCGTCCCAGAATGGTAAAGTTCAGCACCCCCCACAGGATCAGCGCGCAGGCGGCCATGTAAAGAACCAGGTTCGGCAAGCTGAGCGTAAAGCCCGACAGAACCGGGACCAGTGCCAGCGCCACACCCCCCAAAAGCATGCCCAGCGTATTGGGCGCCATCCCCTTGGTTGCAATGCGCCACAGGCCAAAGAGCGCCAGCCCGGCCCCGATGACCAGGATCGGGATTGCCATGTCGTGACGGCTTGCCTCGAACGCCTTCATCGCCATGATGACATCGGGATCGCGCACGGCCAAAGACCGGCCATCGGTGTAGATGAGAACGATGCCGCGAATGGCCGTCAATGTGCCCAGCGTCACGATAAAGGCGTTGATCCCGATCACCTGCACGACCAGACCGTTCAGCAACCCACAGCCCATGGCAACGGCCATGGCCAGCGCGGCGGCAGGCCAGAACCCGATCATGTCTGCCGTGCCAATCATCAGCGCCCCGGACAGGGCTGCCACCGACGCCACCGACAGGTCAAAGTTTCCGGTGATCAGGATGACCGTCATCGCCATCGCCATGATCCCCACCAACGACGATTGGTAAAGCACGTTGGTAAAGTTCACGACCGACAGATAATTGGGGCGTCCCGTGGCGGCGGTCAGGACCGACAGGATCACGACCAAGGCGATCAGCGCATAAAACACGCCCATTTCACGCAATGAAAACACCCGCGCCCAGCTTGTGCGCTTTGCCAGTGACGGTGCCGGTTTTGATCCAGCCTTCACAGAGTCAACAGTCATGGCAGTCCTCGTCAGTGTTGGGTTTGGTCGGCCGAAGCGGATTTGCCGCCGGCGAGCAGGAAAAGGTCATGTTCCGAGGTTTCATGCGTTTCGCGCGTTGCGACGATGGCCCCGTCGCGGACCACAAGGATCCGGTCGCAGACCGCCAGCAATTCCTCGAATTCCGAAGAAACGATGATCACCGCCATCCCTTGGGACGCCAGTTGGCGCACCAAATTCAGAATGTCGGATTTTGCACCGATATCGATGCCCGCCGTGGGTTCATCCAGCAGCAAGACATTCACCGTGCTGAACAGCCACCGCGCCAGCGTGATCTTTTGGGCGTTGCCGCCGCTCAGTTCGCCGGGCAGGGCATCGGGAGAATGCGCCTTGATCCCCAATTTGGTGATCGCATCGGCCCCGCGCTGGCGTTCACGGTCGCGGACAGGTGTCACGCCTGTGGACACACCGCGCAGGTCAGGCAGGGTCACATTGCGCCACAGTTCGAAATTCGGGAACAGACCTTGGGCGTTGCGATCCTCGGGCACCAAGGCCATCCCTGCGTTGACGGCCGCCGACGGGCTGTTGCGCAGCGGGGTTCCTTTCACAAGGACATCCCCCGTGGCCAAGGCATCGGCCCGGTAAAGGGCATGAAGGATCTCGCTTCGCCCCGAACCTAAGAGTCCGGCCAGACCGATGACCTCGCCCGCCCGCAGTTCAAGGTTCAACGGCGCGAATTTCCCCGCCGAGGTCAGGTTGCGGGCCTCCAGCGCGACAGCGCCAAAGCGATGGACATGCGCGGCGCTTTCCTCACGCGACCGCCGTTCAAGCGCGGCGATCTGGCGACCGACGATGGCTTCGGCAATCTGATCCTCGGTCAGATCGGCCGTGCGGGCCGAAAGGGCGGCGACGCCGTCGCGCAACACCGTGACCCGGTCGGTCAGATCCATGACCTCGTCCAGAAAATGCGAAACGAACAAGATCGCCTTGCCTTCGTTTTGCGACAGGTGGCGAACGATGCGGTAAACCGCTTCGCGCTCTTCTGCGGCCAGCGAGGCGGTGGGTTCGTCCATCACGATCAGATCGGCCCCGGTGCTGAGCGCCTGAAGAATGGCGACCATCTGGCGCTGTCCGATGGCCAGATCGTCAACCAGCACATCGGGGTCGATCTGGTATTGAACCTGCGTACACAGGGCATCAAACCGCTGGCGCGCGCCTTTGGTATCGCGCAGGAACCCGCCTTCGGACAGGAACACGTTTTCCAGCACGGAAAGGGCGGGGATCAGGGGAATATGTTGGTGAAGCGTTGCGACGCCATTGTCATTGGCATCGCGGGGGCTGGCCCAGCGAACGTCGCGCCCCTTCCAGTTGATCGTGCCCGAGGTCGGGCCAAAGGCCCCTGACAGGATTTTGATCAGGGTCGATTTCCCCGCGCCATTCGCGCCAAGAAGGCCGTGCACCTCGCCCAGCCGAATATCCAGATCGACACCGCGCAGGGCGACGACTGCGGTGCCAAAACGCTTGCCGACCTGATGCAGGCGCATGAGCGGTGGTGTGTCATTCATCTTTGCTGTCCTTGCGGATCAAGGCAAACCGGCCCCGAATGGATCCGGGGCCGGAAAGCTGTTTGAGCGCTAGAGCCGGATCACCACTGAGCCGGGCAAGCTTCCAAGGTTTCTTTGGTCACCAAGGGGGTTTCGACGTCGATCACGCGACCCTTGGCGGCATCCTTGTTGGTTGCGGCTTCGAACAGAGCTTCGGCAGCCATGCGGCCAACGGTGTTCCACGGCATGCAGACGGTGCCATCCAGCTCGCCTGCGGCGATGGCGTTCAGACCCAGCGACGAGCCACCGGCGGTTGCAACCAGCTTGGCTTGCGAGCCATTGGCCTCGATCGCGCGGGCGCAGCCCAGAGCCATGTCATCGGCATGGCTGAAGATCAGGTTGATCTCGGGGTTCGACACCAGCAGGTTCTGGCAAACGGCTTCGCCCTTTTCCGGGGTCCAGTCGGTCGGCTGCGACGAAACGATTTCATATTTCGCGCCCTGCTCGTCGAGTTCGGCGATAAAGCCCTGCGACCGCTGAACAGCGGCCACAAAGCCCGGTGCGCCTTCCAGAATGGCGATCTTGGCGGTTTCACCCTGCGGCAAAAGCGTCAAAGCCAGTTTGGCGGCGTTGCGGCCAGCGACCACGTCATCCTTGCCGACCAAGGCCGAAACGCCCGGATAGACGTCGTTCCATGCGCGGGTGTAGGGGTCTCCGACTTGGGCGGCAACGGCAACAAACGGCACGTTCGCAGCGACAGTCTTGTCAACCCAGGATTCGGCGGCAACGCTGTCCAGCGGAAGGACGGCGATCCCGTTCACGCCTTGGGCGATCAAGTCGTCAATGGCGTTCGATTCCCCTTCGGCGCTGCCTTGGGCGTCCAGAACGACGACCTTTGCACCCAGTTCCTTGGCGCGGGCTTCGAAGCCGTCAGCCATGGCCACAACGGCCGGCCAGATCATCGAAGCTGCCACATAGGACAGGGTGACTTCTTCTTCGGCATGGGCGGTGGTGGTCAGCGCTGCCGTTGCAAGTGCAATGGCCGAGGCGGTGGCAGTGGCCCGGCGAATGAATTTGGACATTGTATCCTCCCTAGAAGTCGTTTTTCCGGCGACTTCGTCCCGGTGTCGGTCTCGATGCACTCGGGATGCCAGTCAGCTATAGGCGTGTTGGCCGCTTGGGTGGTCTTGGCTGGGTCGGCACCTTTGGCGGCCGCCCGTTTGTGGCACGGGGTGTGCGGTTGTCGGCGGGCGGGCCCTACGCCCGTGGACCAAGGGAGGATCACATGATCAATATCGACCTGTCGGGTAAAACCGTACTGATCACCGGCGCATTGGGCACCATCGGGACTGCGATGGTCACCCGTTTTGCTGAAAGCGGCGCGCGCGTCATTGCCCACGACATGCCAGGTGCCGAAAATGCCGAGGCGCGCGTGGCGCGCGAAGGCGCCGATGTACGGTTCTGGGGTCAGGATCTGGCGGATCTGGAAGGTCTGGAAAAAGCGGCCTTGGCCTTGGCCGAAGAAGTGGGCGGAATCGACATCGTCGTGAACAACGCAGCCCACGCCGTGAACGCTGCCGTCAACGATTATTCCATCGAGCAATTCGAATATGCGCAGCGCGTGAACTCGTCGGCCATGTTCGTTCTGTCGCGCGCCTGCTCGCACAAGATGGTGGAAAAGGGCGAAGGCAAGATCATCATCATCACCTCGGCCACGCTGAACGGAAACTGGGGCGGCTTTGCGCCTTATACCACCTCCAAGGGCGCGACCTATGGTCTGCTCAAGGCGCTGGCCCGCGACCTTGGCCCGCTGGGCATCAACGTCAACGGCATTTGCCCCGGTTCGGTGGCGTCTGAGGCTGAAAAGCGCCATTTCGAAGCCAAATATGACGAATATCAGGCTTGGGTGATGGACAAGCAGTGCATGAAGACCCGCCTGCAAGGCGCTGACATCGCCAATATGGCGGTCATGCTAGCCTCGCCCCTGACCTCGATGGTTTGCGGCCAGAACATCTGGGTCGACGGCGGTCTCTGAGCGGTTTCTCTCTGCCGGTCGAGGAGGATCGGCAGAGAGCTTCAAGCGCCTGAAATTTTGGCTGCCTCAGCCAACGCTCTTTGGGAGGAGTGTTTATGCGTGACCATCAAACGACCAA
>JALQUQ010000114.1 GCA_023263735.1 Paracoccaceae bacterium
GGGCAAGCCCGAATATCAGAAATGAAAAGACCTGCGGCGCCCATGGGGTTTCCCGGGGTGCCGCAGGTCTGAAAGCTGCGGGTTCAGGCCCAAAGGCCCGAAGTCTTATGCCAGTGCGAGGTTGGTCGCGGATTCGCGGCCGTTGCGGTCGCGTTCCAGATCAAAGGTCACGGCTTGGCCGTCCTTCAACTGGCGGATGCCCGCACGTTCGACCGCGCTGATATGGACGAAGACGTCCTTGGTGCCTTCGGCCGGGGCGATGAAGCCGAAGCCTTTGGTGGCGTTGAACCATTTCACGGTGCCATTGGCCATCGTGAGATCTCCTGTAGTATGTGCCATCCACACAGCGCGATGGCCCGGCCGAGAGTCGTCTAGATCGAGAGACTGCGGGCCGAAGCGGACAGAATATCGAAAGAGAAGAAGCTTTAGCCCCCCTCACATGGGCGTCACCGGGGGGGAATGCAAGGGGCGCGCAGGGGTATAAGGGCAGAAATACCGGATCAGTGCCGGAAAAACGTGCCCAGCGGGGATTTTCCGGTATTTGAGGGGGTATTTCAGGGACGGGGTCAGGGGCCGACAGCCCGATAGCCGCGCCGTTCCTTGCCCCGGATCAGCCGAAGGGCGGCCCCTTCGGCCAGAATCCGCGAGGGATAGGAGGTGAGGCGATATTGCCCGCCCGCCCCGATCCGGCCCCAGCGGCGTTCCAGCGTGATCACACCGAACAGATCGGTTGCCATCTCGACCCGGTAGAACCGGGCCATGTTTTCGCTTGGGTCGATGCGGTGCAAGAGCTGGCAGGTCATCGGGGCCTCCTTCTGGCAGAACCTTCTGGCAGAACCTTCAGCCAGAATGCCGCCCGGGGCCTGCGATGTCCAATCAGCTTTTGGAATCCGGCGGGGGGGCGGGATTCCGATCCGTGATGGCGGTTTGGGCCCCGGCTTGATTTTGTTCCCGTTCTGTTCTATATCTGACGACCATAGACCAAGGGGGTTTTTCCGATGGACAGCACCGCCTTTGCCCTGCCGGCGACGCCGAAACAGATTGCTTATGCGCGCTCTCTGGCGCTGCGAAACCAGACGCTTTTGCCGTGGGAGGTGCAGCAGGATCGCCGCCGCCTGAGCCTGTGGATCGAGGCGCAGGCCCAGTTGCAGCCGCTGACGGCGCTGGACCGTCATCCCTCGTCAAAGCAGGTGGCCTTTGCCGAACGTCTGGCCCGCGCCAAGCGCCGCACCGTGCCGGAGGAATGTTTTCGCGACAAGGCGCTGATGTCGAAATGGATCGATGGCAACCGCTGAGCCCCCGGTCAGGAGAGGGCGTTGCGGCAGCACTGGTGAAGCGCCTTGACATAGGTGTTGGTGCTGAGAAAGGCGGTATGGGCGAACCAGAGCTTCATCGGCTCCATCCCCGTCAGCACGCGGTGCAGAACGCCCGGATTGGCCCCTTCGGCGGCCCATTCCGGAACGACGCCATATCCCAGCCCCGCTTCGATCAACCGCATGACGCTGGTGCTGCCAGAGGCCGAGGTTGCCAGCCGGGGCGGGCCCTGCAATTGACGGGTCAGAAATTCCAGCGCGCCGTTGCGGACGGTCTGGCCGGTTTCATAGGTGATGAAGGGGCGGTCCCGGAACTGGCCGATATCCGTTTCGCTTTCGGGGATGCCCCATTCCGCGGGCCAGACAAGGGCCAGCCGGTAGCTGCCCAAAAGGTGCTGGGTGATGGCGGGATGGCTGAAGCTGCGTTCGCTGACGGCCGCATCCAGCGCGCCCTCCATCATCATCTTTTCCAGCGTCGTGTCGCGTTCGAAAAACGCCAGTTCGATATCGGGGGCGCGGGTTCGGAAATCCTGCAGGATTGCGGGAAAGAAATGATGGAACAGCGCCTGGGGCACCCCGACCCGCAGCACCGAGCGCACGTCGTGCAAAAGAACCGAGATCCGCGACAGGATGGTTTCCAGTTCCTCGCCCAAGGAGGCATGCAGCGCCCGGCCCTGCGGGGTCAGGGTCACCCGGCGCGAGCCCTTTTCCGCCTCGATCAACCGGCCGCCATACAGCTGTTCCAACCGGCGCACATGGTTGGCGGCGGATTGATAGGAAATGTTCAGCTCGCGCGAGGCGGCGGAAAAAGACCCCGTCCTTGCCACCAGATGAAAGGTTTGCAGCAAGGAGATATCGATCTTGGGGCGCTTGTCGTCGCTCACCGTCTCAGAAGCCGACCTTGACCGTTTCATGCACCCCTCGATGGATCGCGACCTCGGGCGGTTCGGCAACCGCGCCCGTCATCACAAGACCAAGAAAGGGAGATCTCCGCAAGAGCGCGGGGCGCACCTGTCCCGGCGCGATCAGGCCCGGCGCCGTCTGACCCCCAAGGATCAGATCCAGCGTGGCGCAGACATGCGCGGCGGTCGCGGTGGAAACGGCGCTGACGATCCGCCCCTCCGGGTCGCGCCCGGCGGTAAAGAGGCGCGAGTCCCAGCGTTCCTGCCCTTGGGAGCGGTGGCGGATGGCGATGAGGACGCGGTCTTCCTCGATCCTTGGCAGCGCGGTGGTCAGCAGGGTCCGGAATTGATAGAGGCGGCGCGACAGCCCCAGATCCTCGAGCAGGAAGCGGATGTAATCCAGATGGCCGGGGTAGCGCAGGGTCTTGAAGACCAGATCCGCAACCTTGCCCGCGCTGGTCTGCACCAGCGCATCCAGACTGCCCGAGGTGGTGAAGGCCTCGAACGCCCCGCCGTCAAGGCAGATCGTCTCGTGTTCCGTCAGGGGGGGCAGCTCCACCGGATGGCCCTTGCGCAGCGCGCTGCAGGGGCCGGTGTATTCGCTGACCAACCCCTCAAAGCCCCAGATATTGGCATAGCCCAACCGGTTCATCGGTTCGGTCGGCAGAACGCCGACAAAAACCGTGATCTGATCGGCGGGGGCCGCGCGGTCCAGCGCCTCGGCGGCCAGCGATGTGACATAGCCCGGCGCCAGACCACAGCCGGGCGCAAGGCAAAGCCCCGCCTCGGCCGCCTCTTGGGCCCGGCGCGCAATGGCCGCCCCCGAGCTCGCGCTTTCGGCAATGTCAAGATAATGCGCCCCCGCCGCAAGGGCGGCGCGGGCCACATCGGGCGCGGGCAGGGTCGGGTCGGCCAAGATCACGGCGCGCTGCCCCCGACAGGCCACCGAGAGCGCCTCGTGCAGGGTGCCCGTCAGCGGCGCAAGCCGGTTGAACCCGTCAAGGCCGGTCAGCGCCTCGGCATCGCGAGAGGCGAGAACGGCGGCAAACCGGCCGTCCTCTCCCAGCATCCGCGCGATGCGCCGCGCCATGCGTCCGGCCCCCAGCACCAGAACGGGAAACGGGGTTTGGGGCTGGGGCGTCATCCGTGGAACCTCGACAGAAAGCCGCGCAACCGCTCCGAGCGGGGATGGCGCAGGATCTCGTCCGGGCTGCCCTCCTCGGCGATGCGGCCCTGCTCCATGAAGAGGACGCGGCTGGCCACATCGGCGGCAAAATGCATCTCATGGGTCACAAGCACCATGGTCATGCCACTGTCGGCCAGCCGGCGGATCACCGACAGCACCTCGCCCACCAGTTCCGGGTCAAGCGCCGAGGTCACCTCGTCCAGCAACAGGATTTTCGGCTGCATGGCCAAGGCGCGGGCAATGGCCACGCGCTGTTTCTGCCCGCCGGACAGATGGGCGGGATAGGCCTGCGCCTTGTCGGCCAGCCCGACCTGCTCCAGCAGATCAAGGCCCATGGCCTCGGCCTCGGCGCGGGGGCGTTTCAGCACCACCCGGGGGCCTTCGGTGATGTTGTCCAGCACGCTCAGATGGGGAAAGAGGTTGAAGTGCTGAAAGACCATGCCGACATTGCGCCGCAACTCGCCCATGCCGATCTTGGCCCCCACCCCCCGAAAGCGGGTCGCCACCTCGCGCCCCTCCACAAGGATCTGCCCGGCGGTGGGGGTTTCCATCATGTTCAGGCAGCGGATCAGCGTGGATTTCCCCGATCCCGAGGGGCCGATCAGCCCCAGAACCTCTCCGGTCCTCAGATCCAGATCGATGCCCTTGAGCACCTCGAGCTTGCCAAAGGCCTTGGTCAGACCGCGCACGGAAATGGCTGGTTGTGTGGTTGTCATGGTCTGGCTCCCGGCTCAGTCGCTGCGGCGCATGCGGCGTTCAAAATGGTCGGCGATCTGGGTCAGGGGGAAGAGCATCGCGAAATACATCACCGCGGCCAGCGAATAGGCCTCGAGCGGCCGGTAGGTTTCGGAATTCACCACCGAGGTCATATAGGTCAGCTCGGCGACCGAGATCACATAGAGCAGCGAGGTGTTCTTGACCTGAATCACCGACTGGTTGATGAAGGCGGGCAGCATCTTCTTGATCGCCTGCGGCAGGATGATCCGCGCCATGGTCTGCGTGGGCGACATGCCGATGGCGGCGGCGGCCTCGCGCTGGCCCTTGTCGATGGCGTTGATCCCGCCGCGGAAGATTTCGGCATAGAACGAGCCGACATACAGCGACAGCGTCAACAGACCGGCCGTCGTGTTCGAGATCGTGACCCCCAGCACCATCGGCAGGGCGTAATAGGCCCACAGAACCTGCACGAGCAGCGGCGTGCAGCGAAAGAGTTCCTGATAGCTGCGCGCCAGAAGCCGGAGGGCGGCAAATCTGGAGAGGCGGGCAAAGCAGGCCAGAAGCCCGATGACCACCCCCAGCACGACCGAGCCCAGCGTGTAGAGAAAGGTGGTCCAGATGCCGTCCAGAAACAGGTCAAACGATTGCAGGACCGTGTAGAAATCCCAATGATACATGCGGCTTCTCTCCTGCCGTCGCCAGTTTGGCGCGGGCCCTTGGCCCGCGCGCGGTGTCAGCCGTTGATATCAAACCCTTCGGGCAGGTCATCGGCCGAGATGCCAAAGGGTTCGAGCCCCTTCAGGATCCAGGTCTGGTTGTTGCCCACGCGGCGGTTGTAATCGGCCCAGGCCGAGACGAAACCGCGCCAGACGGCATCTGACTCATGCGACATCCCGATGACCGAGGGGGAGGACAGGATCGGCTTGGGCACATAGACCGTGCCGATGGCCGCGTTCTTTTTCGTCATCACCATGCTGTTGAAGACGGTGTTGATGATCGCATCGGCCTTGCCGGTGCTGACGGCAAGAATGGCTTCGTCCCGGGTCTTGAAGCGCAGGATATTGGCCTTGGGCAGATAGGCTTTGGTGATCTGATCCTGTGCCGAGCCCAGATCGACCGCAATCGTATAGGCCGGGTCGTTCAGTTCGGCCCAGGTCTTTTCGGCCAGCTCTGCCTTGGGCGAGACGATGACAAAGCTGTTGTAATAGGTCGGGGCCGAGAAATGGACCGACAGCGCCCGTTTGGGCAGGGCGGTCAGCGCAAAGGCCAGATCGACCTTGCCCGATTGCACATCAAGGATCGAATTGGCCCAGCTGGATTCGACGACTTCCAGCTCGACCCCCAGTTCGGCGGCCATGTCCTTGCCCATTTCCACGACAAAGCCGCGCCATTCGCCGGTGCGCGGGTCTTTGGAGAAATAGGGGTCTTCGTTCAGGATGCCGGCAATGCGCAGCACGCCCCGGTCCCGGACCGCGTCGACGGTCGATTTGTCCTGCGCCGATGCCACGCCAAGGCTCGACCCCAAGGTTATCGCCGCCGCGGCAGCTCCAAGTGCCAGTCGCTTCAGAAATCTCATTCTGTCCTCCATGTTGGCGGGCAGTCCCGCGTTTGGAATTTTGGAACGGGGACCGCAGCCGCCAGTCATGCGCCACGACCGTTCGAGGACAGGGCACCCTTTTTCCCTCTTGCGATCAATACAATATTGGGGGCCAATCCTATAAAATAGATTGTAATAACGACCCATAAGTCGCGCTAAAGGCCCGTATTCAGGCCAATCTTTCAACATTTATTGTATCTATCCAAGGTAATTTTACATCGCGCCGCCCAACGGCGGGCGCTAGCGTCGGCCTGTGGGCATCCTGCGGGCATCCTGTGGGCCTTCTGCCCCCGCCCCCACCGCTGCCCCCGTCGTCGCCCCCGCCGCCCGCCTATGTCGCCGCCCATGCCACCCTCAGGGAGCCATCCGTGTCCTACGTGAACCATTATGATGTCGTCATTGCCGGGGCTGGCATCGTCGGTGCCTCGGTCGCCTGGCATCTTGCCGCCGGGGGGGCGCGGGTGGCGGTGGTCGATGCCGTTGGCCCGGCGGCGGCCGCCTCGGGCGCCTCTGACGGGGCGGTCTCGGTCGCCTCCAAGAAACCCGGCCCGCTGGCCCGGCTGGCTTCGGCCTCGCTGGTCTATACGCGCGACTTGGCGGCGGGGGGGGTGCTGGCCGGGGCCTTCCACGCCCGCCCCTCTTTTGTCTTTGGTCAGGGCGCGGCCGAACTTGCCGCCCTTGATGCGCTGGTGTCGAAACTCCATGCCATTTCCGGCCCGGTCCATGTCACCGGCGATGGGCCCGCCGCGCAATTGCCCTGCCTTGGCCCGGGGGTCGAGCGGCTGATCACGCTGGAGGGCGAGGGCCATATGCCCGGCCACAAGGCGGTGCGGGCCTATCTGTCCGCCCCGGGGATCACCCCCATCTGGCCCGCCCCCATTCAGGGCTTTGACATCGATGACGCGGGCGTCACCCTGCATCTGCCGGATCGTCGGCTGCGCGCTGGCCATCTGGTCGCGGCTTTGGGCACCCGGACGACCGATCTGTTCCCCCGCCTGCCGATCCTGCCCCGGGCGGGCCAGCTTTTCGTCACCGACCGTGGGGTGCCAGACCTTTTGCCGGGCTCCTTGACCGCCGCCGCCTATCTGGTGGCCAAGACCGAGGCGTCCGACGCCGTGCCCCTGCCCCCGGTCGTGGTCGATCCGCTGACGACGGGCCAGTTCCTGATCGGGTCCAGCCGCGAACCTCATGCCGATCCGAACCGGGTGGATTTCGCCACCTTGCGCCAATTGATGGCGCGCGCGGTCAGCGCGCTGCCCGCTTTGGCAGAGCGGCGGATCATCCGGGCCTTTGCGGGCATTCGCGCCGCCGTGGCCGACAGTTTGCCCGTCGTGGGCCCCTTGCCCGGTGAATCCCGGGTGACGCTGGCCACGGGGTTCGAGGGCGATGGCATCTGTCTTTCTGCGCTCATGGGGCGCGAGCTGGCGCGCATGGTGCGGGGTCTGCCGCTGACACAGGGCATTGCCGCCGACCTTGCCCTCCTCTCGCCCGCCCGGTTCACCGATGCACGGCAGGAGGCTTGGGGATGAGCGGGAGGATGTTCTGGAACGGCACCGGCATTCCCTTTCGCACCGGCGAAAGCGTTGCGACGGCGCTGATGCGGGCGGGGATCATCGCCTTTGGCACCGCCCCGACCGGGCAGGCCCGCACGGTGTTTTGCGGGATCGGCCTTTGTCAGGGCTGCCTGATCCGGGTCGAGGGGCGGCTGACCGAGGCTTGTCTGCTGCCCGCCCGCGAGGGGCTGCATCTGGAGGCTGAAACCGGCGGAGGCCAAGATGTCTGAGCCTGTCCTTGTCGTGGGGGCCGGTCTTGCCGGTCTGTCGGCCGCGGTCGAACTGGCCCGCGCGGGCCTGCCGGTTCTGGTGATCGATCAGGCGCAGACCGCCGGGGGCGCCATTCATCGCCAACCGCTGCCCGGGGGGCGCGCTGCGCTGGTCAGCCGGGCCCAGGCGCGCCGCTGGTCTGACCTGATGGCCCGGGTCGCGGCGCAAAGCGCGCGGCTGACCCTGGTGCTGGCCACCCAGTTTGGCGGCATCGATCATACCGGCGCCGTTTTGCTGACCGGTCGGATGAACCGGCTGTTTCGGCCTCGCGCCGTGGTTCTGGCGATTGGCGCGCGGGAAAGCGTGCAGCCCCGGCCGGGCTGGACGCTGCCCGGCGTGGAAACCGCGGGCAGCCTGCAGATCCGCCTGAAAACCCTGGGCGAGGCGCCGCAGGGCCGGGTGCTTTTGGCCGGGTCCGGCCCGCTGTTGTTGGCGGTCGGGGCGCAATTGACCCAACTGGGGCGCCCGCCCGTTGCGATTGTCGAGGCGGGCAGACCCTTTGCCCACCCGCGCACGGCCTTGGGCCTGCCGGGGGACTATTGGATCGAAGCCGCCAGCTATCTGTCGCGCCTGATGCGGGCGCGGGTGCCGCTGGTGACGGGCACCCGGTTGACCGCGCTGGAGGCCGAGGGC
>JALQUQ010000115.1:0-240 GCA_023263735.1 Paracoccaceae bacterium
AACCTGAACCTTGAACAATGGCACCACCAAGGGGGAGCAATGATGCCATTCTGGTCAGGTTAGGCCAGATAGGGATCAGTCAATGTAGACGGTGATCTTTGCGCCGCGATGGCCGTAATGGTGGCTTTTCTTGTAATGGTGGCGGGGTTGCGGGGCATAGCAATGGGCGTCATTGCCCGAAACAAACCGGGCCGAAACGTAACCGGTGATGCCGTTCCAGGTCGCCCGATACCAACCGCC
>JALQUQ010000115.1:250-8086 GCA_023263735.1 Paracoccaceae bacterium
GCCGGGGTTTGCCATCGCGGCCCCCGAAAACAGGGTGCAGAACAGGGCAGAGGCAATGAGTTTCTTGAACATCGGTTTCACTCCTTGGCGAAGGGGCGATCCAGCAGCCCCGTTTTCATACCCAAAGAATGCCCGATGGCGCGGCGCGCGTCTGTTTCCCAGGGCACAAGGGCACGGAGCCCGCCCCCGCTTTGCCACAATGAACAAAACACAGGCCCTTTAGGACCCGGACTCACCCAGAAATCCCCTCACCCCTGGCCCTCGCCCCAGATCAGCCACCGATATCGGTGATCCGCGCATTGGTCAGGTCATAAAGACAGGTCGGCACATCGGCTTGGGGGGCGCAACGATCCTCTCGGGCGTAAAGCCATTCCACCTGCGCGGCCTTTGTCGTGCGCCCCGTGGACAGCGCCGTTTTATAGGCCCGCAACAGGCGTTGATCCTGCAGGGCCAATTCCTCAGATGCACAAATCGCCCGCTCGACCCGCGTTGTTGCCAAGGCGCAGTTAAAGCTGGGGGCCGTGCGTCTTGGGCTGCCCAAAAAGACACGCGGAGCGGCGACGACCGTGCCCGCCGCCCTTAACCCCTCGGCCCGAGGGAAGCGAGGCGTCCGGCTTCGTCGATCAGCACCTTTCCATCGATCCAACCTGACACCTGGTTCCAGCTTATGAAACACCAGCGGAAGGCCGCGCCCGATTTGGCCTGACAATCCACCACTTCGATATCGGTGGCCGATCCGATCAGGGTGGCGACGCTGTTGTATTTTTCGCCCGGCCCGGCCCGAACCGACACGCGCGTCGCCGCAGAAACGCCCGTCAACCCATAGACCCCGGCAAAGGCCGACGGCGGTTGTTGGCTGGTGCCCGCTGTCAGGAACTTTTGCGAGGCAAAACCCGCCAGACACCCATAACTCAGCGTGCACCACTTGTTCGAACAGGATTTGATCTCGATCCCTTGGGCGTTATAGGGCAGCTCACCAATCTGACGATAGCCCGTTCCCGGGCCGGTTCGCACGAACAAGGTATCATTCGACGCAACCAGAGACACCGACCCCGCTCCCCCAAGGGTCGGACAAGACCCCAGATCCGCCGCCGAATAGGTCGGTGCAGGTGGGGCCACGGGCGGCGGTGGGGCCGTCAGCGCCGCGATCTTCTCTGTCGCCTCGGCCGCATGCAATCCGGTCGGGAAAATCAACAAATAGCGGCGCAGGGCAACCTCGGTCGCCTCTTTCGACACTTGCGACCACATCAGATCGTCTTCGATCGCATCCAAAAGCTTGCGCGCATCGCCCGCACGTTCATGATTTGGAAATTGCGCAATGAAATTGGTCAAAAGGGTGCGGTCATTCGTCCGCGCTGCTTCGTAGAACAAGGCCGTCGGCGAAACCGCAGGGGCGGTGGCGGGGGGCGGTTCGGGCTTGGTCACTGCGGGCTCGGCCGGAGGGACCGGGGCCGTTGCCGTCAGGTACACGTCAAAATCCGGCAGACGCGCTTCCTCCACCGGGGTCTGCTTGCCGTTCGTCTTTTCCCGAACCTTGGAGCGCAGGGCGCGGAACATCCGCCCCACTTCCATCTGCGGCCCGCCCAGCAATTCCAAAAACGCCTCGGCATAGGGGCTGTTGGCACCGTTGCCATCTTCGGCTGTCCGGCCCGCCTCGGCGGCAAAAGAGACAAGGATCGAGGATTGCTGATCAAGAGGGACCGGTGCCAACCCCCGCGACACCGCGCGCGAGGCATCGCGGCGTTGCATCGATCTGGCAAAAGGATTGTCCCGGCAGGCATCCAGCATCACGATCCCAAGGGATTTTGCCCCCCGGACCGCCGTCATCACCTGATCCAGATCGATGGTTTCAAACTGCGCCGTCATTTCCGACCGCATTTCGCTGTCGGTGGGGATCAGGTAGTTCCGGCCCGAAAGTTCTATCCCGTGCCCGGCATAATAGACCAAGGCCACATCCGCCCCCAAGGCAGATTCGGTAAACTCGCCCAAGGCAACACGAAACTCTTGTCCGCTCAGATTGGTCCGCAAAAGCACATCATAGCCCAGCGTTTCCAGCTTTTCGGCAATCTTGGTCGCATCATTGACGGGGTTCGGCAGGGCCGTCGCATGGCCGTAATCGCTGTTGCCAATGATCAGCGCCACCCGGCGCTCGGCCATGACGGGGCCAGCCACCAGCAGGCACAGGGCTAGGATAAGTCGAAAAAGCATGACGTCCTCCAGTCTCGTACGATGCGACGCGAGGGAGGCCAACGTCAAGAAAAAGCAGAGCATCCGCCCCCCGACCCATGGCGGGCCGGGGGGGATGGGATCAGCCTTCGGTAAACAGACCGATGCGGCCGAACTGACAGGTGACATCCGCCGTCGCGGCGATCACCTCTTCGATCCGGGGCACGACCTGACCATTCACCTGATTCAGCAGCGCCTGCAACGACAGCGGCGGACGGTTGCACCAGATCACGACCAACTGATCCTCTCCGGTCGGCGGGGCGACCGAAAACCGCAGTTGCAGGCCCTGATCGGCGGGCGCATCCTCGCGAAAGCCGGGCGGATACAGGCCATATTGCACGGTACCATCCGACGCCACGTTGAACAGCGTCAGAAAGTTCAGGTTGGGCGCCGGGGCAGGAAAATCAAACCCGACCGTGGCCCCGATCGGCTGGCGCGCCGCCGATTGATGCGGCCGCAATTCGATCACCGGCAGATTGGGGCGTTTGGCTTCGTTCAATCCGAGCAGAAAATTCATCCGGTCGATCTGCGGGCGGGCATCGCCTGTGATCGTGGTAATCCGGTCGCCATTCCCGCTCAGCACATCCCAGCCATTGGCCACCTGTTGAAAGGTCAGCGCCTGACCCAGATCAACCGGCCGGCAGCCCGGGCACCCAGCCTCAAAGCCCGGAGGGGGGGCACCGACGAATTTCACCGGAAGCCCAACAGGTGCGGGCGGCGGCGGCGGCGGTGCGGCCGAATTGAACGCCAGCATCACAGAACTGTCGCCGCGCGGCAAAAAGCGGGGCTGCTGGTTCTGTTCCATATGGGTAAACACGCGGTCCCCCACATAGCTGGCAATTTCCAGACGGGTCAGCATCCCGTCGGAATTCATGTCAGCCTCACCATCGATGGCCTTGGCAAAGAACCACGACAAAGCGCCATGCGGTTCGCCGTCAAAGGCGGTTTCCTGCACCAACCGGTCATCCGTTGCGGTGGCAAGGATCTGCATGACATTCGGCAGTTCACCCTTGCCCGTCTCACCCGTACCTGCCGGGGCCTCATTCGGGATGGGATCGATCGGAATATCCCAGACCCCGCCCGACCGCGACAGGCCCGACGCCACCGGGCTGACCGAGCGTTCCAGCCCGCCCGAATGGCAACTGTCCATCACCCAGATGATCTGAAGTTGCGGCACCTTTTCCAGCATGTCGCGGATCTGGTCATCGTTCAGGCGGCCGATCCGCGGATTGTTCGGGTCGAAATCCGCGAACATGAGCGTTTCGTCCATGCCGTCCTTTTCATCGAACGGCTCCGACACTTCGGTTTCTTGCCCGCCGTGGCCCGCATAGGTGACGAACACCCGGTCACCCGCAGCGGCGGAGGCGACGACTTCGGCCCAAGACCGCTCAAAATTCGCCAAAGTGGCGTTTTGATCCAGCAGAAAACGTTGATCCGGCAAATCCACGCCCGCCTTGCGCAATGCCGCCGCCACGACCTTGGCGTCGTTGGCTGCGCCCTGCAAATCGGTGTGAACGCCAAAAACCGGGTTCACCGGATCAAAAGGTTGAAAATGAATATAGTCGTCAATGCCGACGACGATGGCCCAATCTCTCGCCTCGGCCATCTGGGGGGCCGTAAATGCGAACGTGGCGCAAAGCGCCACGCCCGTCAGCCAAGGCCCTGTCAAGACCCTAGTAGCCAAAGGAAACCTCCACCCGGCGCGCAATTGTCCGTTGTTCATCAAGGGAATAGGTGGTGGTAAAGACCGGGGGTTGGGATTCCCCCTTGCCCACAACGAAAATCTGCGCGTGCACATTGCCCGATTGGATAAAGGCCGCCAGACTTTGCGCCCGCCGCAAGGACAGATCAAGGTTATAGGACTCGCTCCCCACATCGTCGGTATGTCCGGTGATGGTCAGCGTTCCAACCTGATTGGCATTCAGGAAATCAACCAGACGCAACGCCTCACGCACGCCGGTCGGGTCAAGCTGGTCACTGTCAAACCCGAAACGGATCGGGAGGAAGACGCTGTCCACCTTGGTCGCGGCGGCGGTGATCACGTTGTATTCGGCGGGCGGCGGCACATAGGCCGGGGCAGCGGGGGCATCGGCATAAACCTGAGCCGCCGCAGGGGCCTGATAGGTCGGCGCATCTGCCGGCGGCACATAGGCCGGGGCGGCTGCGGCCGGGGCCTGATAGGTCGCATCCGCCGCCGGGGCGGCTGCCGGGGCAACATAGGGGGTTGCCGCCGGGGCTGGCTCGGCCGCCTTTTTCTCGACGGCAAGGCCGCGCGCGGCCACCGCCATCACCCCTGCGGCACCGCCGCCCCGGGTGACGGTGCTGGCCATGCTTCCGGCCAGCATCATGTTTTCTTGTGCCAAGGAAAGCAGTCGTTCGGCCACGGGCACCAGCGCCTCGGATTGAACGGTCTGGCCCGGATCGCCCAAGGTATCCAGCGCCGCGTTATACTGCTTGGACGCCTCGACCCGATCACCGCGTTTCGCCGCGATGTCGCCGCGCACCGCCTGCACCGCCCAATGAACGCCCGGCGCTTGCAAGACGATCTCTTCGGCGCCGTTCACATCCCCTTTTTCAAGGGCCGCGCTGGCCGCCCGGGCAAGCAGACCCGACACTTGCGACCGCGCGGCATTGAACTTGAAATCCTCGCATCCGGCGGCAGGCACGGCGGACCATGCCTGAAGGATCTGGGCGGGGTCCTGCGTGGACGAGGCCGCTTGCAAGGTTTGCAGGGCCGCGTCGCAGGTCCCCTGCGCAAACGCAGGGGAAGCCAGAACCAAACCGAGGGCAGCGCTTTGAATAAGAAGCTTCACTTGTGCCATGTCACTCCCTCCTTCATTGCGAGACGTTGAAGGTGACGGCGTTGGTCGCGCTCAGACCCGCATCGTCGGCCACGGTCTGCGTCCGCTCGATCACCAGACCGCGCGACAGCGGTTGGAACCGGGTTTTCGCATAGTCAACAGCACCCTGCCCCGAGATCCGCTTGTCACCAAGCCCACCTTCGCGGCAGAAGGCCACCATGGTTTCCCCCTGTCCGGGGGTGTCAAAGCGCAGTTGGAAGCCCGATCCCTGATAGGGAATGCGCCGGGTTTCCCCTGCCTCAAGGAAGGCCGGTCCCAGAACTTCGGGCGGCAATTCCTCAACCGTCTTGGTTTCCTCGACATACAGAACCTGCAGTTCGCAGCGACGGTTGGCCCGCACGTCGAATTGCAGCAGGTCGTTCACCCGCACATTCACCACCGGAACCGACAGTTCCAGACGCAGCGGATCGCTGGGCGCGGCCGGGGGCGGCGTATAAGCCGGGAGCGACGCCGGAGCCGGGGCCACATAGGGTTGTGCGGCAACCTGAGCCTCGGCCACATAGGCCTGCGCCACGGTCTGGTCATAGTTCTGCACCGGGGTCGGCGTATAGGCCACGGCATAGGTCGAGTTGTAGGGGCGCAGATCGGTCAGGCGCGGCAACAGGTCGGCCCAGACCGCCTCGATTTCGGCACGACGGACAAACAGGCCATCATCGACGCGGTTGATCCACTGATCGACGATCTGCATCAGGGCGGGGTCGCCCATGCTGCGGATGCGTTCGCGGAACTGGTCCTCGGTCAGATAGAACAGCCGGGCCACCTGCTCCAGATCAAGATTTTCGAACTGGAGGTCCGACAGATAGGTGACGATTTCGCCGCCGGTCGGGGTCGGTGCCTGGATCGACACTTCCAGACCCGCGGCATTCTTCTCGGTCACGCCCAATTGCGACAGGGCGTTGCGGAAGAGTTCCGAGTCCTTGGCGAAATAGGTCTCCATCTCTTCGGCCGGGATATACTGTTCCAGCAGGATTTCGCGCTGGTCCCGGTTAAAGGTGTTCGAGCTTTCGATGAATTTGCGCAATTCGTCCGATTTGCGGATGATCGCGTTTTCATGGCAGTCAAAGCACGACCGGGCATTCACGATCTCGACGCCCTTGCCGATCGGCTTGTTGCGATACGACACGATCGAGGTCGGGCCAACTTGCAGGCGAATGCCAAGGTTCGTCGACAGGTAGTAACCCTGCATCCCGTTGGCGAGCGTAAAGAGCATCTCGCCGCCGTCATGTTCGAACGGTTCGGTATAGCTGGGCAGGTTCGGCGTTTCTCTCGGCCCATCGGGGTGCAACAGCAGCGACTGGCGGTTCGACGAACCGGCAAAGTCATAGGACTTCCAGTAATAGCCGCCGCGCGGCAGATCGTGGCGTTCGATCATGCGGTTGTGGTCAGAGACGCCCGAAGACCCCTCGGCAAAGCCAGCCCGCACCATTTCACCGCGACGGATGTTGTCATCCACGTTCACGCCCATGCGGGCCTCAAGAACGCGGATGTCATCGGGCAGACGGAGCAGCATGTCGTAATAGGGCGCTTCCGAGACGTGGTGGGTGAACCAGCTTGCCTCGACCACCGGAACCGGGGTGTTGGTGCCATTGGCCAGAACCGAAAGCAGGCTGTCCGAAGCCGGGTCGATGGCATAGGGATAAACGGCATCCTGGGTCAGATCGGCCCAAGCTTCCTGAGTAAAGCCCGCTTCCAGCGCGCCTTGGGTAAAGGCGCCGGTGGAAATGGCCAGCCAGTCATCTTCGTTCCAGCCAAAGTCGCGGATGTCGATACGCACCAGCGCCCCTTCGGTGCCGGCAACCGGGGCCACCTTGGTCAGACGCGGACCACGGCTGACCGAGTTGACGAACTTGTTCAGGCCGGCATGCAGGAACTTCATCGGGTTCAGGCGCTGGCCTTCGTCGGTGCAGTCAATCTCGGGCAGTTGCACTTCGGCAAAGGAGAAGTACCGCATAAAGGCGCGGTCGCGGTCGCTGATCGACTGAAGATCACTGACGGCGGCCATCATCAATTGGGTGTAATCGCCACCCACAAAGCGAGGAATTTCCACCTCGGGCCGTGGCAGAACCACAGCGGCAGGCGCGCCGTCAGCCGCAGCCACAACCGGCGCGGGGGCCGGGGTTGCCACGGCGGGCTGGGCCTGGGTCGCGCCCAAGGCATTGATCCAGTTGCGGATCGAATCCAGCTCTTCGGCGGTCAGTTTGGTGCCCAGCGGCATCCGGTTATTGGCAATCGACGCATAGACCGGTGATTTATCGGGGTCGCCCGGGATCACGGCGGTTTTGTCCAAGGCCATATCCGCGATGTCGTGCATCGGGAAGGTCTTGTCATTGCGCTGCCCCGGCCCGTGGCAGGTGCGGCAATGCTTGTCCATCACCTCATCGGCGGCCAATTCGATCTCGGGCGAAACGCCCGCAGGGGCCACGGCCTGAATGACCTGCGGCGCGGGCGCGGCCGGGGCGGCAGTCAGGGCGGGCGTCACGGCCGGCGGTTCGCAGGCGGCCGCGATGATCTTCATCAGACCGACCGACCCGGTTTCCGCGCCAATCGCTTCGGCATCGATCGTTTTCACGGCCGGGGCTTGCGAAGTGTCGGCAACCTTGGTCACGACGGTGGCATCGGTGGCGGTGGTCGTGGCCACCGCACCCGCATCGGCCACAACTTGCGGCTCGGGCGGCAGGGTTGCAACATCGACGGGGGTTTTGGTCAGATAGGCATAGATCGCCGCCCGATCTTCAAGCGACAGCTTGGA